>JBNKYI010000098.1:0-8301 GCA_050300815.1 Fibrobacterales bacterium | reverse complement strand
TATGGCTTTGGAGATGTGCAATGGCTGACCGCCGGAAAGGGAATCCAACACGCAGAAATGTTCCCCTTGCTCCACAAAAATCAAACGAACCCTCTTGATTTATTTCAGATTTGGCTCAATCTGCCCGCCCGCTCTAAATTTGCCGAACCTCATTACTCGATGCTATGGGCAGAAAAAGTACCCTTTTACAAGAGAGAAACCCCGAATGGGCTTCTCAAAGTAAAAATCACCGCCGGTGAATACGCGGGGATTAAACCTCTGAGCCCGCCTCCCGATTCTTATGCATCACAGGCTGACAGCCATGTGGCCATTTGGGAAATTGAAATTCCGATTGGCGAAGAATTTGAATTAGAAAGCTATCCAGAACACGTTAATCGCAGTCTGTATTTTTACGAAGGTGAACACATCGAAATCGAAGGCAAAAGCTATATGCCCCAGCATCGCCTAGTCGTCGATTCAAAACGTTGTTTTTCAATAAAGGCCCTCGAAGGAACTGCCAAAATTTTAATGCTGCAAGGTAAACCCATCGATGAACCTGTAGTGCAATACGGCCCCTTCGTGATGAATACTCGAGAAGAAATCACCAAGGCTATTCAAGATTATCAGATGACTGAATTTGGGGGCTGGCCTTGGACCACTTCAGACCCAACTCACGGCACCCGAATTAAACGCTTTGCAAAGTTTCCCGACGGTCACAAAGAACATCCCGAAAATGAGGCTTCTTAAAAATTAAGGCTTCGCAGATTTTGCTTGCATCAACTGCACTAACCATTCAAAATTTGCTTGAGCAAATTCTACATCAAGAGGCTTCGCTTCTTGAGCACTCTCATGCATTAACTCTAAACTTTTTGAGGCATTTTTTAGATTTTTTTCCATCTCAGCCATAGCCTCAGGAGGCAAGCCTGAATTTTTCAACGCCGCTAATTGCTCTTGCTGTTGCTTTTTCACAGACGCTAGATCAAATCCTTGAGGTATCTTCGCAAGCTGCACAGCAAACATTGCCGAAATAATACGAGACATCAATCCCACACTCTCTTCTACGCTTGAAAATCCGTTTGCAGTTACAATGGCCTCTACATCATCATAGGCTTTATATTTTTTCAACTGAGCGATGATTTCTTTGCCTTGATGAGTAAGGCGTATGTCTTTTGTCGCTTTTTCTAACTCGGGATACTTTTTATTAAGTTCATCAAGTTTAGGAGACAGTGTCACAACCTTTTCAACGAGTTCTTTGGTGAGTGTCTGATTTTGCGAGAAAGCCGATAGGGCAAAGGTCAAAATAAGCATAAGCGTTTTCATAAAATCTCCGGTTAATGTAACGGGATTCTCAAGATAGGTATTCTTAAGCCCTCCCATCAAAAAAACATTTGGCTATCTTTCTGTCTCTTTATATTCCTAGTTGATCTGTGAGGTTTTTATGCGCTATGTCTCAACCCGTGGTGGGATGGAGCCCCAATTGTTCTGCAATATTCTTTTAGCGGGTTTGGCTCCCGACGGCGGGCTAGCCATTCCCGAATCTTATCCTCAGATTTCAATTGCCAATTTAGAACACTTCAAAACCTTGAGTTATGCCGAACTCGCCTTTGAAATTTTAAGCCTTTACATCAGTGATATTCCCGCTAACGACCTTAGGGCTCTATGCTTACAAACCTATACAGCTGAGGTGTATTGCAATGGCAGAAACCCTGAAAAATCTGCAGAAATTGCTCCCGTTTATCCCTTAGAAAAAGACCTCTTTCTCTTAGAACTCTCAAACGGTCCCACCCTCGCCTTTAAAGACATGGCGATGCAAATGCTCGGCAATCTTTTTGAATACGTTCTCAATCAAAAAGGAGAGATCGTTAACATTGTGGGAGCCACATCAGGAGATACAGGCTCAGCAGCCGAGTATGCCATGCGCGGTAAAAAAGGCATTAACGTCTTTATGCTTTCACCTAAAGGGCGCATGAGTCCTTTTCAAAGAGCTCAGATGTTTAGCTTACAAGAGGCGAATATATTCAACATTGCCGTACCCTCTATGTTTGATGGCTGCCAAGATATGGTTAAAGCCGTTAATCGAGACTCTGATTTTAAACGCGACCATAAAATCGGCGCCGTTAATTCGATTAACTGGAGCCGTATTGTGGCCCAAGTTGTCTATTACTTCAAAGGCTATCTTAGTGCCGTCGAAAAAGTGGGAGAACCCATTGACGTTTGTGTTCCTTCAGGGAATTTTGGCAACGTTTGCGCAGCTCATATCGCCAAACAAATGGGATTGCCCCTGCGCCGCTTGGTCGTTGCCACCAACGAAAACGATGTGCTCGACGAGTTTTTCAAAAGCGGTATTTACCGTCCACGGGCAAACGACGATGTCTTGCCCACTTCGAGCCCTTCGATGGATATTTCTAAAGCTTCTAACTTAGAACGCTTTGTATTTGACCTAGTAGAGAGAAATCCCCAACAATTGGCTTCTCTTTGGAAAGAAGTCGAAGAGGGTTCGGGTTTTGAACTCCCCTCTGATCTCAAAGAAAGACTTTACTCTCGCTACGGCTTTATTTCTCAACGCAGCACTCATGCTAACCGTATTACTTCAATTCAAGAAGTTTATGAGAAGTATGGAGTTGAAATCGACACCCACACTGCTGATGGCTACTTTGCCGCCAAGGCTCACCGAGAAGTCGGCGTCAAAATGCTCATTGCTGAAACTGCTCTAGCGGCCAAATTTGAAGAGTCTATCGTTGAAGCTTTAGGCCGTCCGCCCCAACGTCCCGAACATTTGCAGGGCATTGAAAAATTGCCTCAACGGTCTTTTGAGGTGCCCGCCGATGCGCAATCTCTTAAGCAATTCATCACCAAACATCTCTAGACCGAAATGAGCCGCTAAATCTGAAAAACGACGATTTAAAAACGCTCTCGGCGCGCCTTGAGGGTTTGGTTTATGGGATCAGCCGTTTTAAGGGTTATTGCCAACGTTGCCAGTGTGTTCATCAACTCGAGTCAGATCTTTCATTTTCTGCCGCAGATAAGTTGTATTGCCAACTCAAACGCGAGGGGTGTTTTGACTTCGAACGGCCTCTAAGTCAAAGAGACCCTTTCTGGTCTTTGAATCGCTTGTACGAGCGCACTGGGCAAATGTTTGGGGTGATGCTCGCTCAAGACTCAATGGGAAACATCTTTGAGTACAAATCTTTTTCGGGAAGCCACTACGCAAAATTTTCGCTTGCAGGATGGGTGCCCCCCGTTATTGATGAAGCAAAATACACTGCGAATTTAAGTGAAGCCAATGCAGTATTGCACCCTCTTAACCGCTTGATTGACGATCCTCAAACCTCATGCACTCAACGAGAGCAACTCAAGGCCAAGCGCAAAGCAAAGAGTCAAATTTACCGAGAGCGCTATTTAGACTACTATACCTTCAAAAATTTCAGGGGTGAAACGGCTTCGCTCAAAGACATTCACTTGCAGCCCGATAAAATTCACACCGCGACTGGGGATTGCGCAGGTATCAAGCTGCTAAATCTCGCCGCCCATAAAGGGCTCACCCCTCTCGCAATTACAGAATTTTATTTGGGCAATTCGAGTCGCGATGGCATTCGTCATTGTGGTCAAGTCTACGATGCTTGTAAAGAGCGCTGCGAGCAATTATTGGGTTGGATATTGTGTGGCTTGCCATCTTGAGGCCAGTTTGAAAATATTCTCAGATTCTTTTCATTTTCACAATCCATCTTGGTTTATCGACAAATATTCTGTAAAATGGTTTTGGAGAGTCGATTCTCTCTTTAGAAGTAGCCCTTACCCAAAAGTCAATGGTATGGTGGTAAATGAGGATTAACGTCTAAACCAAAGTTTTCGAAATAAAGCACACTCTCAAATTTTGCATGTAGTTATAACGCGATAAAGGACAAATAGAATGGCGATCGTTAATTGGCAAGAGGTTCCCTACGGAATCCGGTGGCATACCCAAGGCTTTCTTGATATAGAAACCGCACAAGAATGGTTTGCAACTTATATGAGTAAAAGAAATGAATTTGTAAAACAAGGAAGACAATGGTCCCAATATGTTGATTTACGCGGATACAAAGCCAGTTCGCCTGAAGCCCAAGAGCTCATCACCAAGGTGATGGAAGCCTTTCTCACCTCAGGAGGACTGCGATCTGCGGTTATTTTGGATTCTACGGTAGCCACACTTCAGATTAAAAGACTGGCTATTGACACGGGAATTTACGCATTTGAGCGATATATTTCTGCACAGTCTAATCCCGATTTTGAGAAGCAGGCATTGGCATGGCTTGTCGACGGAATTGATCCGGATAAGAAATAAAGGCGACAGGCTTTTCTACTGAAGAGTCTCTGCATCGATTTTCATTTTATAAAATTCTGCTACCATACATAGGCTACATATAGAATGACTTTTCTAATTTAAAAGAAATTCTTGTGTCATTGAGTGACAGAAGCTAGATATCCTATGAAAATCAACATTTCTCTTCTTTTACTATTCTGCAGTTTCTGTGCAAATGCAGAAATAACCGCACCCGCACCTCAACAACCTCCGGTCGCAGAGCAGCATGTTCAATCTTATTCATCGACCTTAGAAGAAGGTGAACAGATTCAAATTGAATTCATCGACGGCCAAATTCTTTTGGGTACATACGGTGGAGAAACTCCTAAAGATTCAACTCATCCTCCTTTGCTTCTGTTAACGCTCAAGGATAATGAGAGTCTTAAAATTCCGACAAGCTTAATTGCTCAAGTTCGCAAAGAGAGGCCCATTGCTCACAATGAGTCTGGGAAAATTTTGACGACCGACAGAGCCCTCAGTCGCTATTTCTACTCTCCTTCAGCTTTTATGCTCGAGAAAGGGCGCTACTCATTTGCTCAAAAAGAACTTTTGTTTTCTACCGTCGCTTACGGTTTAAGTGATTATTTGAGTGTACACATTGGTAGCGCTCTGCCCGCCCTTTTTGCCGACGGGGGTGAAAATGCCATTTTAGGAATTAAGGCGGGTGGCTTGCAATTCAACGAATTCCGTTTTTCGATAGGTTGGCAAGGGTGGATGGTTGCTGATGGCCTACTTAATCTTCCTTTTTTGACAATGACTTATGGCAACGAAAAATTTAATGCGAGCATAAATTACGGGGCAGCGTTTAATGAAAAAATAAAGAACTATGAAGACTTCTATATCCTCGGTTTATACCTGCGCCCATTTTCTTCTATTGCTCTTATTTCAGAAAGTTGGATCTTGCCTGAGCTTGTTGGTGAAGGGAATTTTATCACGAGTCTGGGCACCCGATTTATCGGCCAAGCCATGTCGCTTGACGTTGGTTTTCTATTTATTCCCAATGTAGAAATACCAATTCCTTGGGTTGGATTTAACTACACGTGGTAAGCTCGACATCCAAATGACCTGAGAAGTCTCCGATTTTTTATAAGCGTTCTTAACTTATTCCCCCGGTTTAGCATCGGGATCTCTCCACAAATCAATTGATTCGTTGTAGGGAGCATAGCAGTCGTAGCAATCGGTTTCAGAGACCAGCTCGGGCTTAACTTCAAAACTTTTAATCACCACATCGTCTGTCGTATCTGTTTTGTAGATGGCTGCCACGGTGTATTCCCCATTTGCCAAGGTATGTTGCGGGCCATACGCCGATTGTTCGGTAGCGGGAATCTGTACCGCGTTGTTTTCGATAGGCCCTTTGTACACAATAATCTTCACCAAAGGATTAAGGGAATCCAATTGCACTAAGAAGCGAACCTCGCCCTCTTTGTGGTTTGATTTTTGACAATTTTCAGGTGCGTCAACAAAAAGACAATCGCTCTCTTCACAGCAGTCGTCGCTGCAAGAGCAAAAAATCAATAGCATGCCAAGAATTCGAAAATAAAACATCATTTGACTCGCTCTGTTTAAAACTCCCACGATAAACCGCTCTTTAAATGATGAGGTTCTCTCGTTTCATAATGAAACCAATAACTATATCCCACAGAAAGACCCCAACCTCTTGCAAAGGGAATAAGAAGCGCTCCTCCTAGGGGAAGAGGAAACCATATCCTTTCTTTTAGAGCAGTGCCTTCGTTAAAATTCCAAAGCACCTTAACTCCCCCTTTGGGTTGAAGCTTCACCCACTTTAGATCCATTTCGTAGACATAGCTCAAAGAGAACCCCCACAAGTATTCGCTAAGCTGTATCGTGCAACCTGGGCTATTTAGCGTTTCGCAAATTTGGGGAATGTGGTAACGAAAATTTTCGCTCCCCCACCGTGAATAAAAGCCAAGTTCTGCGAATTGAGCCGAAGCGATGAGTGCCCCATAGTTTATTTCGACACCATAATCCCCGTCAAAAAATAAAAGATCAACGCCTAAGCTATTTTTTGAAGAGCCCTTTGATAAACCTCCTGCCCATAAAAAGACAGAGCTTAGAAAAATGACTCGCAACAAGGGATGTGAAAAGGAAAGGGTAAATCTCATATGAATTTTCTGCAAAAAAGAAATGGCGGAACCTTTAATAATTGCTTTGTTAATCGATATTTTCACTTTTTCAATTAGGCTTTTAAAGCTCGAATCATTCCCATAATGATTCCCCCGTGCATTCCCTCATGAAGGTTGTTAAAAGAAATCGCTTCTTCAATGGTCGTTAGTTGTATTCCAAGGCCTGTCGTCAGTGGTGAAAATTCTCGAAAGGCACCCTCGGCGTAGTCTTGAGCTGTGCTTTTATAAACTTGCTGAAAGCTTTCTTTCACGCTAAAAATATCAGGAGACTCTGGCCATTCTTTTGGAGACGTACCCTTACCGTAAAATTCAGCAAAATGTCCTGGCAAATAGAGATCGAGATGACAAAGCCCCCGACTCAACTTTTGCTGTGTATAAGCGAGGTGACCAATATGCCATAAGATATTGTTACTATGGGTTTTAGGGATTTTGAGCAGTTCGTCGTCACTTAGATTTTTCACCAAATTCCACACCACATGTCGTGCTGACTCCAAACCAAAAAAAAGACTATCCATAATTGCACCTGTAAATAAACTAGCGCTTTAAAAGTAGCTTTTGAAGGCATTTTTAATGAGATTTTCGCGGTGTCGAGACGACAATCTCAAAATCTACCTTGCTTCAGCGCGAACAAAAAGGTTATTCTAAAGAACAAATCTCAAAAAAGACAATGAGTTAGGACGCACGATGTACGGCATGATTAATACTTCGCTACAATATTTTGTTACCGAGATATACGGTCAAGGGGTTTGGCGAAAAATTAAATCACAATTGCAAATCTCGGCTTTCAACTTTAAAGATTTAGAGGCTTATCCCGACCACCTGACCTTAGACATTGTCGATAGTCTCGCCGCAGAAACTCATTCTTCAAGAGAGGTGATATTGCAGAGTTTTGGCAACTTTTGGATCGCTTATGCCCGTCAATCGAATTACGCAGGCATTTTAGATCACTTTGCAATAACCCCTTGGGAGTTCATTGAGGCGCTCGATGCCTTGCATCATCGACTAGGGCTCATTTTTGAAGAGTTAAAGCCCCCAAGTTTTTGGGTCATTGAAAAAAGTGAACGCGCCATGTTGGTTGGCTATCGTTCAGATAGGGGGCCTGGCTTCGAGCCTTTCGTCGTCGGACTTTTCAAAGGAATCTTTCGAATGTTCCACCATCAATGTCAGGTTGAAATACAGCCCCCTCAACTTAATGAAACGGCACGGTTTTATGTTAGCCAATAAAAATTACCCCCTTGATTTAAACCTCCTTTTTGGATTTTGGGTTCACTTCAATCGCGCAGGTCAAATGCTCAATTGGTGCGAAGAATTTAACGATGCCGAGCTCAACTCATCGCAAAAACCTCTTCTGCATACTCAATTAGAGTTTGTTCAACCTCAATTAAAAAACTTCCAGTTTGAAGAATCGGCAATTGAGCAAATTTTTATTGTTGTTCCTCGTCGTAGACAATCGATTAGACTGCGCATGACCTTGCACCCCGTTGTAGGCAAAGAGGATGAATTCATTCTTGGTGGGTGGCCTTTTCCTTTTAACCTAGAAGCTTCTCGCTATTGGGGAGTTCAAAAAATGCTGCGGCGCCCTCAATGTCAAGTTATGGATTTATTGGTTCTTAAAGACATCAACACTCGACTGCAAAGCCGATTTGACGAGTTGCAAGAAAAGTTTCACCTTCTCGAAGAAATTCTGCGCACTCGAGGAGAAGAGATGGATTCTGCGGAATCCTGATTTCAATTTTCATTCACGGTTTTATGAAAATTCTAACTTGGCCTCTGAGGTACCTCTGAGGTGTCTCTGAGGTGTACAATTCTTTGATTTTCACTGCTAATCCTGATGTCTAT
>JBNKYI010000097.1:0-8368 GCA_050300815.1 Fibrobacterales bacterium | reverse complement strand
ATAGAATCGTCTAAGAATTTAAACAAGGAGGATTCTAATATGACATTTCCCCACAGAGAATTTAACCCCAATCAAGTCATTCACATGTTTCAAAAATGCTCAAATAGCGAGTTCAAATTAGAAGACGAGTATTTGAAAAGATCATGGATTTGGTTTTTAGAAAAGTTTTCTCAAGATATCGCCGTCGATATCTTCAATTATGTGGTAATGGACAATCATATACACTTATTACTCAGAGAAATTGAAGCTAAAGCCACTTCAAAATTAACTCAAAAAATAAACGCATCCATGTCTCGTTTAATGAACGATTTCTATGAAACAACAGGTCCTAGATGGAATCGTAGACCGAAATGGCAGTATATAAGGACAGTCGATCACCTGCTTGAAGCAATGCTTTATATAGACCTTAATCCTTTTAAAGCAGGGATGACCGACAACCCTAAGGAATTCGAATTTTCTGGAACGCAAGAGTTGTGCGGATTAACCAAACCCAGAATAATAGCGATTGATTCAGTAAAAGCCTATTTGCAATTAGGAAAAAAACCTTGTGACGTTTACTCGCGATTTCTCGAATTAAAACTCAAAGGAAGGGTGTTTAAAGACCCTAAATTTTCACTTTTGGAAGTTGTTTAGGGGAAACACCTCAGAGTTACCTCAGAGTCAACTCTGAGGTAACTCTGAGGTCAAAACCCCAAAAAATCAATAAATACCTTTAACCTTAACCTGAGTCGCAGCATCATCGAGATATTCGTTAAAATTCAAGAACGAATCCACCATTCCTTTGGGCCCCACTTCAATAATGCGATTGGCCACTGACTCTACTAGAGCATGGTCGTGAGAATTAAAAATCAAAACCCCTTTAAAAGTCGAAAGTCCGTCGTTTAAGGCGGTAATCGATTCGAGATCAAGGTGGTTGGTGGGTTCGTCAATCAGCATGGTATTGCCTGCTTCAAGCATCATTTTAGAGAGCATGCAACGCACTTTTTCGCCTCCGCTCAATACACGGCCAGACTTTTGAGATTCTTCGCCGCTAAACAACATCTTTCCTAAAAAGCCGCGCACAAAGGTCTCATCCTGTTCGGTATCTGTCGTGTATTGGCGCAACCAGTCTACCAAATTCAAATCCGTATCAAAATATTCAGCATTGTCTTTGGGAAAGTAGGTCTTTTCGATTGTTCCTCCCCAAGAGAATTTGCCCGCATCCGCTTCGATGTTGCCCAAAAGAATATTATACAGCAAGCTGGCGGCATTGGCGTTGCGACTGACAATGGCGATTTTATCGCCCTTGTTTACGGTAAAATTCAATTGATCGAAGAGCACCTCTCCTTCGTAGCTTCCCTTAAGACCTTCAACCCGCAAAACATCGTTGCCAATTTCTTTTTCAAAGGGAAATACAATATGGGGATATTTGCGCGTCGAAGGTTTGATCTCGTCGAGGTTGAGTTTTTCGAGAGATTTGCGACGAGATGAGGCCTGTTTTGATTTAGAAGCGTTCGCGCTAAAGCGGCGAATGAATTCTTCGAGCTCTTTGCGTTTGTCTTCGACCTTTTTGTTCTGGTCTCTTTTTTGTTGCAAAGCCAATTGAGAAGATTGATACCAAAAGGTGTAATTTCCCGTATAGAGCTGAATTTTACCGTAATCAATATCGGCAATGTGAGTACAGACATTATCGAGAAAGTGACGATCATGGCTCACCACAATAACTGTATTTTTGAAATTAAAAAGAAAGTTTTCTAGCCACACAATCGTTTCGCGATCTAGGTGGTTGGTGGGTTCGTCTAATAAGAGCACATCGGGGTTACCAAAAAGAGCTTGAGCTAAAAGAACTTTAACTTTCTGAGAAGGCTCAAGATCTTCCATTTTTTTCTCGTGCAAGCTGGTTGCGATCCCCAAACCCTCGAGCAACGAACCCGCTTCAGACTCGGCATCCCAGCCATTCAATTCAGCAAACTCGCCCTCGAGTTCTCCGGCGCGAATGCCATCGGCGTCGTCAAAATCGGGCTTTGCATACAAAGCATCTTTTTCATCTATGATCTCATAGAGGCGACGATGGCCCATGATGACTGTCTTTTGCACCGTGTGCGCATCGAATTCAAAGTGGTTCTGTTTGAGCACCGCTACCCGGGCATTCGGAGCAGTTACGACATCGCCTGCCGAAGGTTCAATTTCCCGAGAGAGAATTTTCAAGAAAGTCGACTTTCCCGCACCGTTGGCACCAATCAAACCGTAACAATTGCCGGGACTAAAGACGATATTCACATCTTCAAATAAGGTGCGCTTGCCAAAAGACAAGGTAATATTGGCTGCCTGGATCATAAATTCTCCTGTGGGGATCAAAAACGCTTTGGGCACAAAGATAGATGATCCTAAATCCGTGTCAACGACAAGGGTTTTCTCCTACAAAAGTCTCAAAGCATATTACATTTTCTCACATGCAGCCGACCACCAGATACCTAACTCCCTCACTTCAAAAGAGTTCTCAATGCTTTCAATGGACTGTGCCTAAAAACACCCCCGTCTTTCGAATAGAAATTCTCTTATGCGGTCGTTTTCTATTGCTTCCCCTTTGGCTAGGAAGACCGGGAGATCCACGAGCCGTGCAGTTTAAATGCGCCTCGCCCGGCAGGTCTAAAGTCAGTTTGGCCCCCATCGGAAATCACAGGGCTTTGCATCTTTCCCCTCATACCCTCCCCCACCATTGGCAAGTAAACCCCGGTCTAAAGATTAAAAGTCATCTCGACTTCTTTGAAATTCAGACCTCGGGATGGCAAAAACTTCACCTCGAAACCCATTGGGATACTTTCGGAGGTTCTTCAGCTCTCTCTTCGCCAAGTTCGCAAATTCTTCTGCAGATTCTCTCTTTAGAAAATCCGCGTTTAACGTCAATTCATCCCAACGACCTAGAAAATACAGAGCTCGCCCCTATCGACGAATTTTCTGTACATTCTCAAGGCTTGCGAAGTCAAATGGATTTCGACCATCCTCGTCGCAGAGAAATATGTAGCCCGACAACCGCCTATCACTTGTGTCTGTTGCAACACCGAGAAGGCGGTGTCTTGCGAGAAGTTTCTTCGATTTATCGACAATGGGTCGAGGTCAACCTCAATCCCCGTTTACAAATTTTTGGGCTCTGGCCCCAAGCCATGTGGGTCGCTCACCAACGGGGATATCCTTTGCGGTTTAAATACCACACCTCACTTAAAGAATTGATTTCTTTGTTAAAAAAAGGTCCTGTCGGGCTCAGCATCGCATGGAACCAAGGAGAGCTGGGGGGTGCCCCCTTAGCGCAAAGCAAAGGTCATCTTCTCACCTTATTGGGGTTTGACAAAGAAAAAGCACTCGTGATCGATTCGGCCCACCCTCACCGAAAACAAGTTTTAACGAAGTATAACTCCCTTGAAATATTCAATTTATGGCAAAAACACGGAGGACTTGTCTATTTTTTCGACAATTCTCTAAACTCATTTCTACGCACGGAGCTCTGATGAAGAATTGGATGATTTGGGTAAGCGCCCTCGTTTATATCGCATCTGCCGCGAACGCAACAACCTCTCTCTCTCCTTTTATAGGTAACAAATACGACCTCGCCTCTTATGCTGCCCCCGAAGGTTCTTGGGGTTGGGATTACGCCTTTGACGAAAAAGGCAACAATCGTTTTGCCCTAGCCGGTGAAGACTTTCAATTGGGAGTCGACTTTAACGAGCGCAAAAATGGATTTGAAAATTACTTTCTCGGCTGGAACATCGCCGCAGGGATCATCGACTGGGGAACCCGCCTTAATGCTTATCGCCCCCACCTTCCCGCGGGTGATCTCAAATACGAAACCAATTGGGGGCTCGACTTCTCACTGAGTTTAAGAAGCAACGATGTGTTTTTTCCCTATGCCGCTTATGAAGGGCTCGGCCTTGACTTAAACCTACAAGTCGTTAGATACGGGATAGAAGTGCGTCCTTTGGGCACTCCCGATGTTTACGCTCGCTTCGAATTTCAAGACTCCGTTTACGCAGGAGATATTAAACGCCCTGGTGACCAAGGAGATGTGACCTTAGGGGGAACCCTCTTCGGTTTTTTGCAACTTGAATTTCAAGCGCCACTGCGCGAATTTTCTAATGCCAACCGGGCCCGCTTTAGTTTAGGATTTAATCTGGGCAACTACGATCTCGAATACCACCACGTCAACAAAACCCGAGCGTATCACCTAGGATATCTCTACAGAAACCCCAAAGGCAATCACCGCAACGAAGCCAATTGGATCTACTTGTCTCTTGAGCAAAGTCCATCTCTGGTTGACCGCGCAGATTGGTTTGACAACACTCCTCATTTAACTTCTATTCTTCAAACCCTTGAAGCCGCTAAAGAAAATGACCTGATCTCGGGCTTGTGGTTAGAGGTGCTGACCCCGCTGAGTTCGGCACAAAGCGACCAACTTCTTTTCGCTCTTAAAAGTTTAAAAAAAGCCGGCAAAACCGTTTGGCTCAGCGTCGAAGACTACAATGGGGCCACTTTATTGCTCAGCACTCAGGCCGATCGAGTGATACTTCACCCCCAAGGCCGTTTCTCTTATATGGGATTGGGCATTCAGACCTACTACTTCAAACACTTGTTAGACAGTTTAGGAGTCGAGTTTCAAGTGATTCGAGCCGGAAAATACAAGAATGCCATGGAGCCTTTTGTCTCAGACAGCATGTCAACGGGCTTTATCGAAGAAATCACCCGATTGCTCAAACGGCGTCAAGAGGATGTGTTTTCTGAAGTGGGTGCTCGAGGAAAGCTCTCTCTAGATTCTGTTCAAAACCACTGGGCAATCCCCAACCTCAGCCCTGAAGCGGCCGTCGCCAGAGGATATGCCGACACACTAATGAGCTCTGCTGAAATCGAAGCGCAATTAAATCAACAGGGAATTGTGCTCAAAACCTTTGATTTGTTAAATACCCCTCTTCCCAATCGCAATTACAGCCGCAACCAAAAAGTAGCGATCGTCCCCATCGAAGGCACTCTCGTTAGTGGGCAATCGGGTAGCGGCTTAATGGGCGGAGACTACACCGGTGACAAAGAATTTGCCGCTCGCCTTCGCTATGTGGCATCGACAAATCCCGAAGCCATCTTACTTGTGATGAACACCCCCGGGGGATCTGTCACAGCCGCTGAAAAAATGCGCGAAGAAATTTTGAAAATCAAACGGGATTTAGATATTCCCATCTATGCGACCGTACAAGGCGTCGCCGCCTCAGGAGGCACTCTTTTGCTCACGGCCGTTGATCAAATTTTCGTTTTACCCGGCTCGATCACTGGCAGCATCGGTGTTTTTATGGCCAAGCCCAATGCCAGTGAACTCTTTAAAAAACTCGGCATCCATCCTCAAGAAATACTGATGGGCCCCAGTGCCAACGCCCAAGGGATAAACCGCAATTTTACCGCCGTTGAAAGCCTAGCTGTTAAAGAATACATCGATTCTTATTACTCTCGCTTCAAAGATATCGTTGCCTCGGCTCGCCACATCACGCCCGAAAGCATGGACACCTTAGCTCAAGGGCGAGTCTACACCGGAACCGAGGCTGTCGAAAATGGGCTCGCCGATTCGCTAGGGGGCTTCACCGAAGCGCTCAACGCCCTTCTCAAAAAGATTGACTCTGATCCTCAGCACTACAGCGCCCTTTGGTTTTCTTCTCTCGATGAAGGCGCCGTCGCCCAATGGTCTGCATGCATTCAAAGCTGGATCAACCCCAAATTCATGGACTCTCCCGCTGCATTTAATCAAGAGCCTCTGATTCGACTGATGCACGAACCGCTATTATCCTGGTCGCCTTGGTTGCTACCGAGTAGTTTTTAACCCACACCCCCAATGAGAAAAATATGAAAGCCGAATACAAGTATTATCTAATTATCGCGGGCATTGTTCTCAGTGCGGCGATTGTCAACAACCTAAGGTTGGGTGACATGAAAATCAACTGGTTTGATTCACCCGAAGTCTGGGAGAAACCCCTATGATATTTATTGAAGGAATCATCTCACTTCTTTTTTTAGTTGCGGCTCTGCTCGAATTAAATTACAACAGCCTGCGCGGCACTCTTTTTGAAAGACTCACCGTGCAATTTTACGTCGAAGACCTCGCGCAATGGGATTGGGCCATCGCTTGCGTTTATCTTTTAATCTTCACCATTTTTTGGTTTTTGATTTATTATCGCAGCAAGTGGCGAGCCAAACTTTATCTCGAATACCTAACTCGCATCGGAGTCGGCGCTTTATTCATCGCCGCCAGTATCTTCAAAATCAAAGATCCCGAACTTTTTTCAATGCTTGTTGCCCAATACCAATTTTTGCCTTCTTTTGCGGTTAACCTGTTTAGCCTGCTACTTCCCGTGCTTGAACTCATTGGGGGCATCCTTTTAATTGTTGGGCCTAAAACCCGTTGGAATGCCAAGATCATCCTCTTTATGTTGACCTTGTTTATCATCGCTTTGAGTCAAGCCCTCATTCGCGATTTGGGCATCACTTGCGGTTGCTTTGACATTGAAGGGGCCCAAGATAAAAAAGGCGCTTGGGTGGCATTGATTCGAGATCTCTTACTCGTGCCTCCTATGCTCTTTTTATCGCTGCGCACCCGCCAGTGTTGGATCTGGGATCCTTTCACATTGAATGGGTCACCTCGTTCGGGGTATGTTTCTAAAAGAAGATTTTAGAACGGCTAAAAACTGTATTATTTGCCACTTACCTAAAGGTAATATTTGAAAGTGACCCAAAATCTCTTTTCATTTGGGTTGATTTTTTTCGTCAAAAAATTAGACTTTGTCACCAGTGAGGCGAGTGTTTTTGGGTTAAATAAGAGATTTCTCCTTAAGTTTTTGATTTAAAAAGAGTTTATTTCACTTAAGGTTTTTTCACAGACTCCTCGCCAGTGGATTGTTTGATTTTGCGGGGGTCAAAAATTGTGAGAGCCTTATTTTTCGTTGGAATTTTTATTCTCAATGCCTTTTGTCTGGACTCTGGTTTAGAGTCTGCACTTCAGGTTGAACTCGGTTATTTAGAACTCAACATTCTTGATAAAGACAACACCATTAGAGTGGGCGATAAGATATCTCTCGACGTCTATGTGCGAACAGAAGACGAGCAACTGCTCTCTTACAGTACTTTTCCAGCTGTCGCACCGAGTGACTTTGACACAATAAAGACGATTCGCTTACCGGGAGCTCAAAACGAGGTCTATCCCGAAATTGTTATTCGAAGTGATTCCAGTGGATTTTCTGCCCATGAAAAGATCGACTTGTTGCCAGACATCTTTGATGCCCGCGAGAGCTTGCGACACAAGTTTAGTTGGATGCCCTGTCCAAGCGTCCACAGGCAAAATAACCTCTAAACCTCAAGAAAAAATCCTTGATTTTAAGCAAAGCAACCGTGTTTTGCTTTTTTTATGCATAAAAAAATCGCCCGTCTGTGGACGGTCAAAATAGTGAGGGTTATTTACTTAAGGGAGAACCACCACTCCCCTATCGTTCTAATCGTTCGATGATAATCCCTCGAAAAAGCCCATCATATTCATCATAAAGCTTAACCTTTTTGGGGGATCGAAGATCTTTGCTGGCATATTCATAAGGAGTGAGTCCCCCAAGATGCTGATGAGGACGAGCGTGATTATACCAAAACTTGAACGTCTCTAAAAAATGAGTGTACTGTTTGGTGTTTTCAAAAGCAACGCAGTTCGCCTTTTTGCTCTTTAAGTGATCCAAATAATCTTTCAATTAGGATTCCTCGAAAGAGATATTTTTAGAGATAAGCCTTAGTCGTCTTAACATACCATCGTCGGTGCCGACCGACAGCGGCCCCCTTTTGTATATCGACAAAAGGGGGTAAAAACGATTCTGCTCAAACGCCACAGAGGGCTTATCGCCGATTTGATTACGCAGGTTACACCTGCTACATTGCTAATTTCAACTGACGAAAAAAAATCACTTTTTGCTTAGAATTCTTAAACAATAAAAATTAGTGTGCAATTGCAATCGCATAAAATCGGCGCAACACAGCCCCATACGGGGTAACCTTTTTTTATTTGCCTCAAGCTTCGCTTTCGGAAAGCGGCGATTTACAGTTATGACGGCCTCGATCGCCTAAAATCGGTGGCCTACCCTACGGAAGCTTCTTTCTTTGATGAGACACTCCGATAAATTTGAGACAAACTTTAAACACCAAACTCGTTATAGATGCGATTAAACTGATTTGCTATCTTTCGACAACCGTGATCAGGGAGAAAAGAGCACAGTCGAAGAACTTCTCGCTTAACCCACTTTGGTTTTATGCATTTTTTATGAGATGCCTTAAAACAACGGCGATAGCTAATCTTAGGTTTCTTTTTAAAGCTACGCCATAGGATAAG
>JBNKYI010000096.1:0-8371 GCA_050300815.1 Fibrobacterales bacterium | reverse complement strand
TGCTCTTCCGATCTGATATTCGATCCACTGTAAGTTTTTTCTGACATGTTGATTCCTAGGTGATAAAACGTAAATCCTTAAACTGGCGCGTACCCATAACCTCGTTTGCACGACGCAACACCATGGATTTCTGAAGCATTATTTCCGATTTCCAAGAGGCTGAGCTCGCTCTTAAGAGCAATACTCCTTCTTGGACATCGACTAATTCAATCTGCGCCGACAATGCAGTGCCCACAACCTTCTCCCATTGAAAGAGAATGTCTTTTTCGACGAGCAAGCCTGTCAGATTAGATCGTTTTAAGTAGGCTTTGAGATCCCCTGATATCCTACGGGTTGAACCAAATGGATTCATGCTAGAAAGTTACTTTTCCGCCCTCAATTTTCAAGACATGATCGGTCTGAATCAGGTCCTTTTCTGCACCTGGTGTTGTTAAAAACACCTGTTCGAACGCCATAATATGATCGACCAGTGATTTTCGGCGATGAACGTCGAGTTCGGCGAAAATATCGTCGAGCAGCAATACCGGTTTCAACTTCTTAAATTCGGCCATCCAATGCGCCGTGCCCAGCTTCAACGCCAAAGCAAAACTGCGCTGTTGCCCCTGAGAACCAAAATCCCGAAGTGATTTCTCTTTAAGCTCAATAATGAAGTCGTCTTTGTGCAGCCCCACGCTGGTCGAGCCCGTTAACAAATCGTAATCCCTCTTTGCCATCATCTGCCTAAAAAGTTCTTCTTCGCTATTTTCACTGCTGAGCACCTGTTCACTCCAGCGACTCGAACGAATGCGCAGAGGTTCTTTCCCTTGGCTCATTAGATGGTAAAACTCTTCGACCAATGGGCTCAACTCAACTAACCATTCTGCTCGATATCTCAAGATTTCGGCACCGTGCAGAGCCAATTGCTCGGTGAGGGCGCTCAGCAAAGATTCTTCGGGTCGAGCCCCACCTTTAAGGGATTTGAGATAAGCGTTGCGCTGTTTTAAACTCTTTTGATAAAGGCGCAATTCACCTAAATAAGTGCTGTGAAACTGACAAAGTTGCGAGTCAAAAAAGCGGCGACGCACTGCGGGCCCACCTTGCGACAGCTCAATATCCCCCGGACCAATTGCCATTGCAGGGTTCAAACCCAGCAAATCCGAAAAGCGAGATGTGCGTTCGCCATTGAGACTAAGCGTTTTCTCTCCATTGCCAAGGTACTGCAGGCCAATTTGATCTCCGGCAAAGGTCGTTCCCCGCACCCGCCACTCTGTATTTGACCAAGGAATCAAATCGGCAGGCTTATGTGTTCTAAAAGAATATCCCTGTAAAAGCACAAAAACCGCTTCGATAAAATTGCTTTTGCCTTGACCGTTGTCTCCGTAAATCAGAGTTCTTCCCGGGTGAAGTTCAACTTCAATTTCCGAATAATTTCTAAAAAGATCTAAGTGAATGGTGCGTAGACCCATTAATCAATTTCCAGATATTGCCACTCTGTCGCGTTCGAGTTTCCCTGTTGGTCTGTTAACATAAGACGCACCCCATAAAGCCCAGGCTTCAACACCTCTCTCGTACTCAACTCTCCGTTCCACTCAATAAAGCGAGGAGGTTTACCTTCACCCCTCTGAGAATAAATCAGGCCTTTAACGTCCCCTTCTTTCTGAATTTCAGAGACCACAAGCACCCATTGGTTGATCTTACCCGAATCGTCTTTTGCATCGAGCACAAACTGAAGCGGTTTGCCACTCAAACTCATCGCATCTACCCGAGGCGTAATCAATCGCAAAACCACTAAGGGAGCTTCTATATCGTTCTCAGCTCCCAAAGAAAAACGAATGCCCACCCCGTGTGAGGCTTCGCCCGTTCCTTTAACATCCATCCCAGAGAATACATAATTTAGGGAGATTTCATGAGACCCATGCCAACGCAATAGTTGCAACCCGGCAGACCAACGCCAATTTTCAACGCCTAATCCCGACGGCTCATGATAGACCTTTGCTCTCAATTCAAGAGGGGCCGCCTCGCCCACCCCCAAAGCAAACCCCATCGAAAGAGGAGCATCATCTATTCCACCACTGTTCCATCCCAATTCAGAAAGAAATTCGATTGACCAAGCAGGATGCAAAGACTTGCTTAACTGCCAGCCGGTTTTAAATTCGAAGTGACCCTCTTGATAACTCAATACGATTTGTTGATTAAGATCTTTACGCCAGAGATAGTTCCAGCCGGTTTGATAGTGAGAAGATAGATCTGCAGAAGTCTGCTGAGCTTGATAAGAAAAACCCCATAACAACCCTCGCAACGGATGGATCGCAATCAAACCTCCGTACCAGTGAGAATTCCCATCTCCCCCATAAGAAAGACCGAGTTCTGTATAATTTCCGGTGGGTGCTAAAACCGCCACAAAACCGCGGGGTTCGCTCTCTGCTAGGCGGTCGCCAAAAATTGCGGTCGAAAACCAAGCGGGAGATTCTGAAGGCAAAGGGGCGACCCACACCGCTTCAGCGCCATTGGGATGTAGAGCATTAAGTTGTTGATAATGGACTATGCCAAAGGGACCTTGCGCCCAAAGGGCCGTTCCCATCATCAGGGTGATCGCCCGAGCAAAATACACGGTCAACCCCGAATCAATCTTCGTAGAAGCGCAGTGGCATCAATAAGAAATAAAAATCCATTCCCTCGCCCACTGGGTGAATCACACAGGCCCCCAAAGGCGAGTTCATCTGAACCCTTACCTGATCACTGGGGCACATTTTAAGAATTTCAATCAAGAAGTTTGCATTAAATGCAATCTTAAATCCGTCATCTCCCTTGTATTGAGCCATAAGTGGCTCTTTACAACTCGAAGCGATTTCTTGGTTTTCGGCGCTAATGTCGACGCGATCGCCTTGAAATTCAAATTTGATCTGACGATTTTTCTGATTGGCCATTGTCGCCACGCGACGTAAAACCGCCAAGGCTTCTTGACGAGGCAAAATCACCTCTTTTTCAAATTGCGAGGGTATCACGTTTTGGTATTTGGGATAAGGACCTTCTATGAGCTTAGAAACAACCTTGAGACGATCAGAGCTAAAACAGATGTGTCTCTCGCCAATGGCAATATCCACTTGAGCATTGGCATCTAAAAAGCGTAAAACATTACCCAAGGTTTTGGGCGGGATAATCGCTGATTTGGGAATAGAACCCCCATCAAACTCAATAAATGCGCGTCCTAATCGGTGACCATCTGTCGCTACAAAAATCAATTGGTGATCTTCTTGTTCACAAAAAACGCCGCCTAACGATGGACGCGTACTGTCACTAGAAACGGCAAACAACGTGTTTTCTGCAAGAAACTGCAATTCACCTACATTCAGGCTCACAGATTGCTCTGCTGAAACTTCATCGATATTAGGAAATTCCATCGAATCGTTGCCACTCATATTCGCGCGAAATTGCCCCGCCTGAATCAACACCAAATAATTGTCGACCGAAAACTCAATTTCGCACTCGCCTTGCTCTTTAATCATTTCATAGAGTTTGCGCGCATTGACAACAACGGCACCGTCAACTTCTCCCCGCACGTCGAGCCGCACTTGTATGCCCATATCGAGATCCGTTGAAGTCACCTGCAGCGAATCGCCATCAAGACTCAATAAGAAATTATTGAGAATTTGCAAAGTTGACTTTGAGGGAACAGCTTGGAGCGCAATTTGTAAGGCGTTGAGAAATGTGGCTTGGTCGACGTAAAACTTCATCAGGATCCCTTGATTTTCTATCGGTATGCAACAGCGATAACAACGGCGATAACAACAAAAGCGACCAACCCAATAAATCCCCTAGATATTCCAGGAACTTTGCGGTTAATCTGACTCTTTGCCTTTACCTTTTTTCTGCGTTGTCGACGGCTGATACAAACCTCCGTTGCGTTGTGCTAGAAAATGTAATCTATTGTCGACAATCTGCCATTAAGGTTTGATATTTAAAGGCTTCCTAAACGTCGATAGGTTTCTAGCTGATCTTTGAGAAAATCAATATTTTCATTTTTAATTCCCTTTGCGGCCGCTAGATCAGCCCATCGGTTGGCCAGAGTGAAAAGATCAGGCGATTTTTGCAGGCGATCTGTGGAATCAAAAATGGTCAAAGCATCAATCACAGAGGCGATTTCAGGGTACTTTTCTAAGCAATTTTTCCGCCCTGTACGCAAATTTTCTAGGTAGCGCTCAGTGATGCGATAATTGTCGTCAATGAATATGGGCAAGGCCTCAGGAAAGAGATGCTTGCCCGTCAAGTACTCATGAGCGATAATACCAAAGGCAAAGAAATCAACGCCTCGGCTGAGATTACGAGCCATCAATGCCTGTTCGGGAGCCGAATAAATAGGCGTCAGTAATCCGCCATACTCTGTGACAGTGTCTCTTAGTTGAGAGTTTGAATAGCCAAAGTCAAAAACGAGAATCTTATTGTAGTTCTTATGTTTTTCGTCTTGGCACAGAAATAAATTCTTAGGCTTGAGATCCATATGAACCACTCGATAGTGGTGAAGCTGAGAAATTGTATTTGCCAAATAGGCCAATCGAGAAACTCGACTCCAAAAATCTTCTTCGTTTACTGGGGGAGCGAGAAAATTTTCAAGAGTGTCTCCTTTGAGGTATTCGAGACGAAAGAAGAAAATACGCCCCGCCTGGCCTCCTCCTAGTGGGCGAATAACGCCCTCAATGTTGGTTGAGCGCACCAAGTTATTAATGCGAATTTCATCGTAAAACGCACCGAGAATCATGCTGATTCGATGGTGTCGATTGGGCCCCGGAGGGGCATAGGGGATACAAATTTTCACCACAACATCAATAGGCTCGTCAAGTACTCGCCCCCCTTGGGCTTCGTACCAGCTCTTAGCGAGATAGACGTCGTTCGTCGAGCCCGCCTCGTTAAGTTTTTTGATGAGTTGAATTCTTTCGACATTACCGTCGTGAGTAAATCGAGGGTTCTGATCAAACCAGTATTGATACTCAGCCATCGAAATATGTTCGCGACAAATCAACGAGCGAGAAAGTCGATAAAACTTTTCACTCAAAACGGTTTGTACAAACCCAAATTGCCGTGCCCAAAACCCCATACTAGAAGGTGTTCTTTATCTCAACCACAGGGTCAATATCGGCGTCGTAGTTCACATTGTCAAATCCGAATCCGAAAAGAGCAAGAAATTCTTTTTGATAGCCTTCCATATCTGCGAGGTCAAATACCGTTCCTGTATCCGCTTTTTCCCAAGCTTCAGCAACTTCTGCTTGCACATCTTCACGCATTTCCCAATCATCAATGCGAATGCGTCCTTTTTCGTCAACGGGTGTTTCACCACCGTTAAAAAGTCGTTCTCTAAACAAGCGGTCAATCTGTTCGATACAACCTTCGTGAATTCCTTTTTTCTTCATCACCTTGTAGAGAATACCAATGTAGAGAGGGATAATGGGAATTGCCGAAGAAGATTGGGTCACCAGTGCTTTGTTCACACTCACCCAAGCCTTACCTCCTACGGCAGCCATTTTTTCGCGAAGCTTTAAGCCTGTCGCTTCAAGATGATCTTTGGCCGCACCGATGGTGCCTTCGCGATAAATTGGCATCGTGACCTGTGGGCCGATGTAAGAATAAGCAATGTTGATACAGCCTTCAGCCAAAACTCCCGCCTCTAAAAGCGCATTAGTCCAGAGTTCCCAGTCTTCGCCGCCCATCACTTTGACCGTGTGAGCGACTTCTTCTTCGTTAGCCGGCTCAATCGACACGGTGCTAACCTCACCTGTTTGTGTATTCACCGTCTTATTCGCATAGGCACCGTGACGGGGTTTCAAAACAGAGGCGTAGTGAATTCCAGTTTGCGGGTCTGTGCGACGAGGAGCCGCCAGCGAATAGATCACCATATCGACTTGCCCTAGGTCATCTTTAATGGTCTGAATCGTTCTAGATCGCGCCTCATCGCCAAAGGCGTCTCCATTTAAACTCTTAAAATACAAGCCTGCCGCTTCTGCTTCTTTTTCTAATGCGGCACTCAGATACCAACCTGCCGAAGCGGGTTTGCCTTCGGCGGGCTCTTTTTCAAAGAAAAGCCCTAGCGTAGATGCTCCTGAGCCAAACGCAGCGACAATTCGAGAAGATAGACCAAATCCCTGCGAAGAACCGATCACCAAAACCTTTTTTGGCCCGTTAGCCACTGGCCCATTAGATTTGACATATTCAATCTGGCGCCGAACACTGGCGGCAGCCCCCTCAGGGTGAGATGTCGTACAAATAAAACCGCGAACCTTAGGCTTGATAATCATGATATCTCCTATAAACTTGGGGGCAAATGTAAAAAAACTCTCCCCCGACCGAGCCAAGAACTCAGTTGAAACCTCGGAATTTCCCATGAATAAAAAAAGACAGCCCCTCTTTCAAGGAACTGCCCGAAAACTGTGAAATTTTGTCAACGTCAAAATTTCTTCTAATGTAAGCTATTTAGAACTCTGTTGCTGACGAATCAAAGCCTCGCGAGCCTTTGCTTTTTCGAGGGCTTCTTTCTCTTTCACTTTGACTTGCTTTTTACAATCAACGTGAGTCGTCGTCGTGGGAACAGCAACCAAACGGGCTTCTTCAATCAATTTGTCACAAACTTTACACACGCCATAGGTCTTGTGCTTCACTCGTTCAAGCGCTTCTTCGACATAGACCAAAAACTTTGATTCCCGTTGAATCAAGTCAAAGTTAGTTTCCATCAATGTAAAATCCGAACCTTCTTCGCTCATATGCGAGGTGTAACCGCCGCCATTCTCGTTGTCGCGAATCGACGTATTTTCGAGAAATTCAAGTTCCTTAACCACTTTACTGCGTTTTTCGACCAGGATTTTCTCAAACATGTCAAGCTTCTCTTGAGAATACCTTTCCTGATTTTCAGACATCGTCACCTCGTTTTTCTGAACAAATTTGCTCTAATCTATAATTTTTATTCTAGTTCGGAATGGACTTTTTCAAAAGTGAAAAGCGAGCCTCTTCCCCATTCAATTCCGTTTCTTCTACGTCTCCAACCACTGAACCCACCGAGAGCTCGACACACAAGGTTTCTGCGCAGATATAATCTCTATATTCCTCTATTGCTGACACCACCTGATCTGAGTCTGTCTCAAACACCACCTGAATGGTATCTGTCACTTGAAGATCTACAGACCTGCGCTTCATTTGAATGCGATTCACAATTTCGCGGGCCATGCCTTCATTAAGTAAGGATGCGCTCAAAATGGTATCTAAGGCAATAGTGTACCATTGATTAGCCTCAACGACCACTCCTTCTTTAACCTCTCGCTGCACGATAATGTCTTCACCACTCACTTCGCCAAATTCCGTATGAAAAACACCTCCATTTTGCAGGGAAGTAATTTCGGCAGATGTCATTTCACCAATCTTAGCCGCCACCGTTTTCATATCCTTGCCCATGCGACGGCCGAGGGTTTTAAAGTTGGCCTTGGCGCTTAGGTGAACCAAGTCGGTCTCATTATCCGAAAAGTTCAACTCCCGAATATTGAGTTCTTCAAGAATGAGTTCTTCCATTGACCGAACATCGAGCTTTTCTCTTTCAGAACGAGCCACCACAGTGATTGAACCAAGGGGTTGGCGATTTTTCAAATTGTTTTGCGCCCGCAAAAGCCTCCCCATGTTTACAATAGAGCGAACTCGCTCCATTTTTTCGACCAGTTCGTCATCTTTGATGTCTTCTTGAGAAACAGGAAATTCACAAAGGTGAACCGATTGAGGGGCCCTATCGTCAACTTCTGCCACGAGAATTTGGTACATGTCTTCAGCAAAGAAGGGCAAGAAGGGGGCTAAGGCTTTGCTCAAATCCACCAAGACTCTGTAAAGCGTGCCATAAGCGTCGTTCTTATCTTCAACGTCTTCGTTTTTCCAAAAGCGACGGCGACTGCGACGAATGTACCAGTTCGTCAAATTCTCGATGAATTCAACTAGAGCAGGCACAACGTTATAAAGTCTAAAACCTTGCATTTCTTCTTCGATTTGCCCGAGCAACTTTTGTTGCAAAGCGAGAATCCAACGGTCGAGCTCATGGTTAGAATTTCTCGTTTGACCCGGCTGCCAAGTGATTTGACCCTTACTCGAATCTGCGTCAGCATAGGTCACAAAGAGAGAAAGGGCGTTGTAAAGTGGCAACAAAACCGACTTCGCCATTTCGCGCACACCAACTTCTGAAAACTTTAAATCATCGGCTTTAACGGCTGCTGAATTAATCATAAACAAACGAATCGCATCGGCTCCCGTTTTGTTAATCAATTCATTGGGGTCTGGATAGTTGCGCAAACTCTTTGACATCTTTTGACCGTCTTCTGCCAAAATGATTCCATTCACCACCACATTTTTAAAGGCGGGCTTTTGAAAGAGC
>JBNKYI010000095.1:0-8455 GCA_050300815.1 Fibrobacterales bacterium | reverse complement strand
TACAATCTGTCACCAATACTTTTCTAAAAGTGCCTGGGGTAGCCGACCCCTCAGTAATCAAAACGCGATTATCCACTTCAGGGGCATCCCACTGAGTGCGCGCATAAAAGTGATATTCAGAGCCCTCAGCGAGAGAGTCAATAAAAACATCGAGTTCTTTGCCCACTAAGCTTTCATTTCTCTCAAGAGAAATATCCCTTTGCACATCCATAATGATTTGGGCTCGCTCCATAGCGACTTCAACATCGACGCGCTCTTCTTTAGAATCAAAAGCGTAAGTGCCATCTTCATCAGAATAGGTGAAGCAGCCGAGTCGGTCAAATCGAAACTCTTCAACAAGATCAATCAAGTCGTTAAAGTCTTCTTCGGTTTCTCCCGGAAAGCCGAGAAGAAGAGTGGTGCGCAGAGCAATGTCAGGTACGCCGTCGCGCAGTTTGTTTAAAAGTCGAGAAAGCGAAGCGCGGGTATGGCCACGACGCATAAGTTTGAGCATGCGGTCAGAGCTGTGCTGAATAGGCATGTCAAGATAAGAACAAATGCGTTTTTCATTGGCCATAAGGTCAATCAGGCCGTCTTCTAAAAAGGCAGGATAGGCATACATTAAACGGATCCAAGGCATGTCGGTATGATCGATGACGTTCTTTAGAAGTTGCTGTAGAGTCGCCCCAGGCCCTCCCCGCTCTCTTCCGTAAAAGGTGAGGTCTTGAGCAACTAATGAAATTTCTTTAATTCCCCGAGAATGCAATTGATTGATTTCGGTGATCAGTTCGCCGACGCTCCTAGATTGCTGGCGTCCTCGCATGCCGGGAATGGCGCAAAATGCGCAAGTTCGATTGCACCCTTCGGCTATTTTAACGAAAGCGTGGTGTGGCTCGTCCCCGATTAAAATTCGATCTTGCAGACTCCCCGTCTCGCAGTGTATTTGAGGGTCGAGTTGAATTTGTAGAGTTTCTAGAAGTTGTTTGGGTTTGAAGGTGCCAATGAATTGATCCACTTCGGGAATTTCACCTTGTAAATCCGACTTGTATCGCTCTGAAAGGCAACCGGCAACAATAATCTTTTGATTGGGCTTTTTTGCTGAAACAGCGGCCATAATCTCGTCAATCGATTCTTCTTTGGCGCTTTCGATAAACCCACAAGTGTTGATCACCACAACATCTGCATCATCTTGTTGATCACTTAAACCGAATCCGGCCATCGACATTTCGCCGAGCATTTTTTCGCTATCGACTTGGTTCTTAGAGCAGCCTAGATTGATGAGATGTACTTTTCGGTCCATAAAATTCCTCGGGTGGAGATTTGGATGTAAAAAAGGCCTTTGTCTAACAAAGGCCCAGAACGCCCAGAGGGCGCAAATCTAGCAAAGATATAAGAGAAGAGAGGGCTATTCCCAACCTTCGTCGTCAGACCAAGATTCTGCATTAGGTTCTGTTGAGGGCTGGGCCTCCCAAGAGTCATTTGCTGAGGCGGGTTCGGTTTGGGGCTCAGGGGCAACAACCTGAGGTTGACTGGTTTCTTCGGGAGTGCTCCACTCGTCTTGAGCAGGAGTTGGTGCCGTTTCAGTCATTGGCTCTGCAGGTGCAACGGGCTCTTCAGAAGCCATGGGTTCTTCTGCGGGTGTTGCTGTGCTCCACTCATCTGCAGGCTCGGGAGCTGGAGCGGCAGGGGATGATGGGGTTTCTTCAACAACAGACTCTGTGGGGGTATCCCATTCATCGGCAACAGGAGCGGCTGGGGTAGATTCTGCTTTTTTAGACTCTTCGTATTGGGTGTCTTCATAAGAGGCACTTTGAGAGGTACCCATTAGATGATCGTTGTCTCGGTTGTCGATCCAGAATGGGATGTTATTGGGGAGTAAGACGTTGTGTCCGAAGAGACGAGCGTCACTTAGAGTTGAAAAATAGCCAAGTCGAACGCGGATAAATCGCCCTTGAAGGTCTGCAGGGTTTTCAACTTCGACGGTGTAGGCGTCATAGCCCAATTTTTTGATTTTGCGAATCATGGCATCGGCATCGGATTGATAACTGCTGGTTCCCACTTGCAAAACGTAAGGGCCGGCCGCCTTGATATTAGGTGTGAAATCAGAGCTGGCTAAGCTGTGCACGGTTTCTGATTCAGAATAAGAAGGAGAAGCGGTCTCTACGGGTTCTTCGTTTAGAGCGTCTTCGAGAGAAATCAGTTCAGGTTCTTGAGCAACGACAGGTTCGGGGGCCGGGGTGGGCTCGGGCTCTTTGTCTTTACAGCCAGAGGCGGCGAAGGTGATGAGAGATCCCCAGAGAGTATAGGTCAAAGCGGTGCGAGCGGACAAGTTTTTCCGGTTGAGCTTCATACAATACGACCATCCTAAAAATTACACTTGATAGAAAAAGTATTTAACAATTAATAATTCTTAAAGATAAAAGACTTTCCAACATGATATTCACATCATTAATTTCAAAAAAAGTTCCGGTTTACCTCGGGCTTTTTTTAATATTGGGACGCATTTAACGTGAAAGGCAGGTAATTAATTTGTTAGGTGTAAACGTACGATCCAATGAGCCCTTCGAAAGAGCCCTTAAACGCTTCATTAAAAGTTGCGAAAAAAACGGCATCATTTCTGATGTAAAAAGCCGTCAGCGCTACGAAAAACCCACTGAGGTTCGCAAGCGTCAAAAAGCAGCTCTTCGCAAAAAGCGTCAGAAGGAATTGGCTGAAGCAAACCGCAAACGTTTGTACTAATCAGTTACCTTTACGGTTAATTCAAACTGGCTTTTCAGCAGAGTTTAATGGGGTTGTTTCTTAGAAACAACCCTTTCTTAATGGGCAAAATGCTTTGTTTTCAACGAAAATAAATGTTTCTTTGCTAGGCTTATACCTTAAGGAGGAAAAATGTCTCAATTACTTGATCAAATTCTCGCCGATGTAAAAACTGCAATGAAAGAAAAAAACAAGTCGGCTCTGTCGACTTTGAGAACCCTGCACTCTGATGTGAAAAATATTTCGATCAATGGGGGCGGAGAAATTACCGATGACACGGTTTTAGATGTCTTGATGAAGACATTGAAGCAAAAGAAAGACAGCATTGAGCAATTTCTTGCTGGGGGGCGTCAAGATTTGGTTGAAGCAGAAGAAGCGGCCATTTCTGTTTTAGAAAAATACTTGCCTAAGGCAATGGACGAGTCTGAAGTGAAGGCTTTGATTCAAGCTGAAGTTGAAAAGCTAGCCGAAAAGGGTCCACAGTCAATGGGAATTTTGATGAAAAAATTCTCTGCTGAACTCAAGGGCAAAGTGGAAAATAAAAACCTCAGTCAGTGGATCAAAGAAGCCTTGGCCTAATAACCGCGCGAGAATATTTTTAAGCCATTCGAAGCCATTTAATTAGGCAATTAAAAAACTGATGTGTTTGTGAGGATGATCTTCGGCCTCGGGTTCGAGGATCATCAAACACTCTGATCGCTGACCCTTTTTAACGGTTACAAAAAAATGATCTGAGAGTTTTCGAGTGATGAAAAGGCCTCGGCCATGGGTGTCAAAAATACCCAAAGGCAGTCCGTTTTCACCCTTTGTTCCTTGACGGTGCAGACAATGCAGGTAAGTTTCAGGGCCCAATTTGCCTCCGGCATCTGCGACACATAAAAAGATTTGTTCCCCATCAGTGCCATGGCAAAGCTCTACGGCGTTTTCTTCAGTGAGAGTGAAATCTAGGTTCCATGTAAACTTCGCCGAAGGATCTTCGTCTTTTGCCCCATAAAAAAATGCATTAGTCAGTGTTTCAACGAGCACGGTGCGAATTCGGGTGAGCTTGGGAGAAACGGGATAATGGTGTAACACGCGATCAGCAACTTCTTCGATTTTTAGCGGAGAATAAATTTTTTCACACCGCATAGAAACCCCTTCAAGGTGATGGGGCTGACCGTTCAAGTAGTTATAGACCTGCTTGATTCTTCGAATGACTGTTTTCAGAGAGCCTTTATATTTATTGAGAATAAGCAGATGCATCCAACCCGACGATCTCATTTCATCAATGTGAAAGTCTTCTTCAGAGCTAGTGAGAAAAATGGTATTTTGCGGAGGAATCGAGGTTGGGTCGACGTAATTTCGATCGTTGAAATCAAGTAGATAGAGCGGAAGAAACTCTCCTTCCTCTGCTTCTATTTCTTCGCCATAGTCCCGAATGTCAGTGAAATATTCACCGATAATATTTCGAAACCACTCAGGCAATCTTTTGGATACGATTACCAAAATGACTCCTAATTCCCTTATTCCTATGAACAATATAGGTTCAATAGATCAATTTGTGATCTAGATTAAATACAGAGTGTTGATAAAAATCACAATTTTTATCAACGAATCAACAGATGGGTAAGAGAGGCAAATCCCCACCCGGCAATAAGAAAACTCATTAGTTGAGTTAGGGCCCATCGATCTGAACCAAATTCTTTACGCGCTACGGCAACTGTTGGAAAACACTGTAAAGCAATGAGATAAAAGACGAGAATAGCCCAGGCTGTGGCTGAGGTGAATACAGGACGGCCATCGCTAAAGGTCGCTGTGGTCATGGCTTGAATGATTCCATCAAGGTTATCGTCAGAGAGTTCGTTTTCTCCCGTTTGGTAGACGAGGGCTAGGCTAGACACAAAAACTTCGCGAGCGGCAAAACCCGAGACGAGAGCAATGCCCCCTCGCCAGTCTAGACCCATGGTTTCGGTGAGTGGCTCAAAAACTCTTCCCATTTGCCCGGCCCAAGAATTTTGCACGATTTCAGCTTCTGATTTTTGTGGATCCCAAGGCATGTGCGTTACAGCCCACAGCAATAAACTGATCACGACAATGGTTGGCCCCGCGCGGCGCAGATAAGATTTTGCCCGGTGGTAGGTTTGCACTGCGATAATTTTGGGTTGGGGAAGACGCAGCGTAGGGAGTTCTAAAAGAAATTCCCCTTGGTCTTTTTTTCCGGTCCATTTGGCGAGGATACCTGCGGCGATTCCCCCTATAAGCAGACTTGTCAAATAGAGGCCTGTCAAGAACAGTCCTCCCCACAAGGGATTTTGGTCTGCGAGAAAAAAATGAATGATAAGGGCATAAACAGGAAGTCGGGCCGAGCAACTCATCAAAGGAATGATAAAGAGTGTTGCAAAGCGTTCTCTGCGGTGACTGAGGGTTCGAGTGGCCATCATGGCGGGAATCGCGCAGGCGAAGCCCGAAAGTAAAGGCACAAAAGATTTGCCATTGAGACCCATTTTACTGAGAGGTTTATCGACAATGGCCGCTCCTCGTGAGAGATACCCCGAATCTTCGAGTAATCCCATCATTAAGAATAAAATGAGGATTTGAGGTAAGAAAACCAAAACTGCCCCAAGCCCCCCAATCAGTCCTTCAATAAACAACCGAGTGATAAAGTGATCGGGAAGAATAGAGCTTAGCTGTTGCATTGCAAAGCCAAAAGCAAAGTCAATTCCATCGATAAAAGGGGTCGCTAACCAGTAGATAGAGCTAAACAAGACGAGCATAAGCCCAAAGAAAATGATGACCCCCCAAAAAGGATGAAGAAACCATCGATCGAGATCTGCTTTTCTTTGAACAAGAGAATGGAGTTGGGTTACTTTTTGAGCGAGATTTTGATTTGCTTGAACTTCGTATTGAGCTCTTTGCGAGTCAAAGGGATGGGGATGTTGCGGCTGAGATATATTCCGCAAAAAATCTTCAAGTTCGAGTATTTGGCGTTTGGTTTCAGAACGCCTGGGATCAATGGCTAATACAGGGATATTCAACTCAGCAGAAAGAGCCTCAATATCAATAGACTGACCACGGGATTCGAGTTCGTCAATTAAGGTCAGAATTAAGGTCGTTTGAAAACCCGCTTGGATGAGTTGTCGGCAGAGATTGAGATGTCGACTAAGTTGGTTTGCATCAGCTAGGCAAAGCACCGGAAAACCTCTGTATTCGTCGCTGTAAAGAAGGCGTAAAGTGACTTCTTCGTCTAAGCTGGTGGGGTAGAGGCTAGAAATCCCCGGAGTATCGATGACTTCGATGTCTTGTAAGGGAGACCTTAGGGAGCCTTTGGCGATTTCGACAGTTGCACCAGGGTAGTTTACTGTTTTATAGCGAGAACCTGTAAGGGTATTGAATAGCGTGGTTTTACCGCAATTTGCAGTGCCGACGAGAAGTAGCTTTGACATTGGTTTTCCGAGGGGCTAGAGAAGAATCCAAGGAAGAGACTCAAAGACTTCTCGGCGTAGGGCGAAACGTCCATTGTCGGTCTTAATAATATACGATCCACCAAAAGGCATTTTGCGCTCAAATCGAACAGGGCTGCCAGGAATAATTGCTAATCCCGCTAAAACTTTTTGCAAAGTCTCATTTTGGGGAAGCTCTGCGAGTTCAAAAATGCAATCTTTGGTCAGTGTCATACTCTAATTAAAACCTAGTCTCAATTTGATTGTAAGATAGCATTTTTAGAATTAGAGGTGCAACAAAATAAAGATTGCGACAAAAAGACAAAAAACAACTTGATTTGAATCTCATTTTTGGGAGAAATTTGGGAGGAAATAGCACTAATCAAGTCTACAAAAAAATGTAAATGCAGAATTTGATAAAATAGTGTTGTCGAAACAAAAAAATGTAAAAGCTTTGTAAACTTATTTAGATCTTGCAAAGTGAATATAAATTAATGAATCTTAGGGCTACGTAGAGTCATTCATGAAATGAGATGATTCAATATGCACTAAAATTATTTTGTCTACAATATAAGGATGGCTATGAAGAAGCTCTCAGTCTGGATTATTCTACTCATAATGTGTTTTTTTGCGAATGCAGTCGCTTTAACTCCTCTAGAGGCAAACGGAAAACTCAAACTCAATGGTGTGCAATTGGTGGGCGAGCACGGAAATGCAGTCCAACTCCGCGGCTGGTCGACTCATGGCATTCACTGGCTTTGGCGCTGCTATAGTTCTAAAAAAGACACATTATTAAAAACCATTCGCGATAAACATGGAGCTGATGTTATTCGCGTTGCCGTTTATACGAGCAGTCAGGGTTATGTGGATTCTCCTGAGTCGGGAACTGGGGCTTACCAAGGGTACATGAACCGGCAGTGGTTTAGAGACCAATTAGATGAGTGGGTTCAAAAGACAGAACAATATGGATTGTACTTGATCATCGACTGGCACATTCTTTCAGATGGAGATCCTAATACCAACAAAACCGTCGCCAAAGACTTCTGGGAAAAAATGGCAATGGCCTATAAAAACAAAAAACATGTGCTCTACGAGATTGCGAATGAACCTAACGGTGTAAATTGGAATACGGTAAAAAGTTATCACGATTACATTATCCCCGCCATTCGAGCCATTGATTCAGAGACGATTATTATTGCGGGAACACCTAATTGGAGTGGCACACCTGGTGATGTGATTTATAATCAGGTAAATAATCCTTATAACGTGATGTATACATTCCATTTTTACGCAGCAGGGTCAGGTCAGCATACCGATTATGCCGCGATTGATAATGCGAAATCTAAGATCCCCATTTTTGCTACAGAGTGGGGTGCCACAGCTCCAGATGGCAATACAGGTTATAACGAGGGCGTAGCCACTCAATGGTTGAATAAATTTAAAGATGCAACAACGCAATCCATCAGTTGGACGGCTTGGCAGTTGAGTGATAATCTTAAGGGATCTTCTATTGAAGGGACCAGCGCATTGCTGTCAACGAATTGCGTGTATCAGAATTTCGATGGCCTTTCAACCTATGGGAATTATGTCAAAGGAAAAATGAACACCGATGACACATGGAAGGGATATACCCAAGTCTATCATAATTTGCCTCAACCTTCATCTTCAACAATTCCTTCGAGCAGCTCAACATCTTCGTCATCTTCAGGCAGTGTATCGTCGTCTAGTTTTGTGTCGAATGGTAAATCAATTGTGCTTGACGATTTTGAGAACACTCTTGGCGATGCTTATCATCAAACATTTTTAGGTGCTTCTGTAGCGAAGGCTAAGGGTGATGATTTGAGGTACGGAGGGGGTTTTTGGAAGATCGCAGTGGATGGATTGGGAAGTGTAGTGACCTTGGAGGACGGGACTCCTTTAACGCAAATCGATTCTTTAAATTCGACTCTTGCGATGGATAGTGTTTTGAATTTGAAAATGATCACGAGCACGTCTTCGGCAACCAAAGGTACCGCAATGCTCAGTGTGAATTTTGTGGGAAATACTTATCCTGGCGAATACATTGACTTATCTAACCTCGAGGCGGTTCGATTTAAGGTGAAAGGCTCAGGGAGGTTGTTATTTCATATTAAAACAAAAGATATTGCAGATATTGCCAATGATGGTTATTACGGCCAATATGTTGATATTTCTGCAGATTGGACAGATGTGAATCTGCCTGTCAGTAAGTTGGTATCAAGGTTCGGTTCTCTTGCACGAGACAATGGTTGGGATTGGACTCATGGGATGTCGCAAGCTTT
>JBNKYI010000094.1:0-8484 GCA_050300815.1 Fibrobacterales bacterium | reverse complement strand
CTACTCGTGTAGCACTAGTATTTAATTGCAATCGGTCCTGAATATCGGTTAAAATTGAATTGGCAGAGTTCCTCATTTTATTTATTAGTACTTTTTCCCATAGTAACTCAATTAATTCAATTGCTAATCTTTTAAGAGATTCTATTTCTAAATGCTTTTCTATGATTTCTTTATAATCATTATTTTCAATTAATTGTATCGTTGAACCAATTAAATCTTCTAATACATTAATTTTTTGCAATTCAAATAGAGCTTCATTAAAAAGATTAACCTTTGAATAAGCATCTTTCCTATCAGCTTCATCTGCCGATTTTTTTAATGAAGATAAATACTTTTCAATAGCGTTATTATCATGATCACTGTTAACTTTTTTGACATCATCTACAACATTCCTAAATCCATGAATAAATTCTTCAACAAAACTGCTTCTTCGTTTTTGAATTTCTGAATTAAACAATTTTTCATCTTCTTCATCACTCGCCTGAACCAATTCAAATTGCTTTATGTACTTTGCATTTTCATAGTTCTCAGCAATCTTTGATAATGCAACCGTTTTTCCTGATGATCTTTGACCATAAATGACATTTAGTCCCGACGATATTACCTGACCATCTTCAAACTCCTGAAAAAGTTTGTTTGCTTGATTGCTAGAAAGACTAACTTTCGTTGAATCTTGTAGCGCACCCTTAATAGAGTTTATTGTTAATTCACCACAATGAATAAACGTATGTCTTGTCGGCATTTTTTTCATATCATTAGAAATTCTTGCATCACTAAACAAAACTGGAGTAAGTTCATTTCTAATTTTCGCTTGTCTTATAAATTTTTTTGGACTATCAACTTCACCTGCGCTTATAAATTTTCGAATTTTCTCCAACTCTTCTCCATTAACGGAAGGATGTTTTTGATAATGCGAAATTAAAAGGTATTTATTTAAATCACCAAATATTTCAAACAACTGATCAACGGTAATTGAATCATTTTCTGTTTTAATTAATGAAGCCAAAATTTGACATTTCGATTCAAAATCAACTACCTCTTCTGGTTCACAGATAACTAGGAGATGACCCGTTCTTAAATTAACTTCAACACCAGGAAAAATTGAAATTGAAATCTCATTTTTTATCTGTAAATATTGATTTTTGTCAAATAAATTATGGTTGGTAATCGCTATAGCATCAATTTTTGAATCCGTTACATACTGGTTTAGCTTTTCCATTGAGAACTCAAAATCATAATCACTAACTGTACTAATTGTATGTATATGTAAATCGATTTTCTTCATGCCTTACCTTTATGCGTAAATAGTATTACCGGCCATTTTTCCAATCAAGACAACATTAGAACAATCCCCACCCATCAGACAATCCCAATGTCCCTATCATAGTTCATGTATACAGAATTATAAATCCAAAACAAAAATCTTCCTATCTAGAAAAATCGTGATAAAAAATTTTTATGCCGACATGGACAAAGTCCTGGTCGATTTTGAAAATCGACTCGATGAAGTCTCACACATATTTTCTAAAATGCGACCCATGCAAGGTGCAGTTGAGACTTTTCTGTGGGGAAACTTTGCAAACTGGCCTAATTGATTGGTGCGGGTCTTCTGAAGTTTTTAGCACCAATCAATTAGGCCAGTTTGGGTTTTGTACAAGTCGTTTCATTTTCTATACTCTGTTTGTCGTCGGGGGCTTTAGTTTAGATGGGGACGAGCTCAAACTGTTTCGTCAATATTTTTTAACAAGGTTTAACAAAGGGATTTTATGGGCACACAGAGAAAAGACTCTCACTTTCTTTGTTTCATCATCGGGGGCATGTTTCTGATTTTGACAGGATGTGCTGAACCTGAAGATTCGGGCAGTATCGTCGATAAAGTTTTTGAATCTGTGGTAACCTCTCAAGTCTGTGATGTGCCCGAAGCTTGGCCGATTCCCGATTCAAAGCGCACCGTCGGAGATGGCTCTTTAGAGAGTTGCAGCGAAGAGGCTTTGCGCAGTGCGGTAGAAGAGGGTGGTTTCATCAACTTTGATTGCGGAGAAGAACAAGTTGTGATTTCGGTGAATTCTCAGATTGAGGTCGGCCACAAAACGGTAATTGATGGTGAGGGAAGGGTGACTTTGAACGGCAAAGGCCAATCGAGAATTTTCTTTGTGACTTCAGCGTTGTCAGTGCGCAATTTGCGTTTTGTAAATGGCAACGCTAAGGGAAAAGACGAAAACGGAGGAGCGGTTTCGGGGGGATGGCGCAGCAAGCTTGAGGTGATTGGGTGCCTATTTGAAGACAACGCCGCAGACAATGCTGGCGGGGCGGTTTCTGCGGGAACGGGCAGTGAATTAACGGTGGTGTCGAGCCAATTTGTGCACAACACTTCAGGATATGGTGGCGCGATTTACAGTTTATGGTCTCCTTTGCACATTGTCAATTCAGAGTTCACCGACAATTACACTCACGTCAATGCCGGAGGAGGGGCGATAGGAACCGATGGGGCCCTTGATCCAGCTTACCGAGCAGAAGAGACAGTAGGCGGAAAAATTGAAATTTGTGGAAGTCTTTTTCAAAACAATAAAGCTTGGGGTGCAGGGGGAGCCGCCTTTCTTTGGGTTTATCCCCCCGACGAAATTCTTATCGACCGTTGCACGATAAAAGAAAATACCTTAGCGAAAGACGCCGAAGGATTGGCGATGGGGGGCGGAATGCGCATCAGTAATGGAACGATTACCATTAAAGCGACAAGCATTTTTGAAAATAGCGCAGAGACACATGGGGGAGGGCTTTCTTTAGATTGTGAACCGACATGTACCCTTACGAATACGACTTTTTATGATAACAAAGTCACTGATGGCTTTGGTGGAGCCATTTTTGGAGATAAACTGAGGGTGAACAATGTGACCTTTGCCAATAATTTTGCCAACAGTCAAGGAGGAGCACTTTTCGGTGGAAAGGATTGGGTCTTAAAGAATAGTGTGTTTTACAATAACAAGGCGGGCAATCCTTGGGGGCAAACTTACAGTTGTTCGGCAATGGGAACAGGAGAAAACCTATTGCAATGGGTGAGTGATTTTTCGGGAGTGGGTTCAGATCCGTGCATTGCAGAGGTCATTGCTGCTGATCCCTTGTTGGCGTTACCAGCTGATAACGGGGGAGCGACTTTCACGATGTTGCCCGATGCAAAAAGCCCTGCGTTGCAGGTGGGAAAAGACTGTGAGCCGATCGATCAAAGGGGGCAACCCCGAGATCCTAGCGCCTGTGATTTAGGGGCTGTTGAACGCCCTTAAGTTGGTCTTGGTGGTCTTTACTTTTTAAAGGGAATTAGATAATTCTCAACAAGGCTTTGATTTTTTTCATCTCCCGGGTACCCTAAGGATTGGGGAGGTGTGGGAGGAAAGTAAAAGGTTTTTCCAATTCGGTCCCATAAGGTAAAGGTAACCCCGAGGTTAAAGCCGGGTTTTTCTTTGGCGTGGTGCCAGAGGTGCACGGCAGGGGTATTGACCCAATAACCAAAAAATCGAGGAAGCGAGGGTAAGGTAGAGTGAGCGTAGTTGCCTACGGTAAAGCGAAAAATACCTATGATAAATAATAGATTTTCGGGGAGGCTATATCCCCAAATAAACCAAAGACACAAAGCAGTAAACGACTTGTAAATAAGAATTTCAGCAGAGTGAAAGTGCAAATTTGACCACCAATTCAAATGATGTTGAGCGTGGTGCACACTGTGAAATTTCCATAGCCAATCAAGGCGATGTAGGGCGCGGTGAACGAGATACTCTAAGAGATCCCAACAAAATAAAAAGAGCAATCCGCCAGCAACAGACAAGGCGATTTCGTGGCCTCTTGCCATAGTTTCTAAAGAGGCGTAGAGATTTAGGTGAGGCAGTTTAAATATTTGTTGCTCAAGCCAGTAAAATCCGGTTAAAGGAAGCCAGAGAGAAATGAGGGGAAAGTGCATTGCTTGATAGAATGCTTTTGAAATTTTTTCGCGATGGCTTAGATATGGCTTTGAGCTTTGGCCAACAGACAGCCACCTTTCTGCAACGGTGAAAACGAGAAGATTGATGATCCAAGCGGCAATCCATTTGTCGATATTGATTTCCATGATTTAGAGAGATCCATTGACTGCAATTAAGCGATTGGTCGAGATGAAAGAAAAGGCCTTACAAATTTTACAAACTGGCCTCTTATAATGGGGATACTTTTGGGGATTACGCAACCTTAGGCGCTTGAGGGCGAGGAGGCCCTGCGGGATGACCCCAAATCGAGCCTTTCTCAAATTGGGGGGCAATGCCATTGAGGGTCGCAAGAGGGAGATCCATTCGCCGATAATCTCGCCGCAAAAACCATCCTGTTAAACTCCATCGCTCTCGCTGCGTAGGCAACACTTCATGCAGTAGTGTTGCAGAGTCGAATAAGACAAGACGACCTCCTTGAGGTAAGATACACACTTCGTTGTTTTTGGGGAAGATGCGTAAAAAACCTCCATCGGATTCTTGCCAGTCTTCGGGATTTAAATAAAGAACAGCAGAGAGGATTCGCGTGTCTTTGTTTTCAAAGCGATCGTAGTGCGCTTTGTAGAAGGTACCTATAGGGTATTTGGCAAAGTGACATTCTAAATCGACAATGCCTGCAAATAACCATTGGTTAAAGTATTGCTTTAAAGCAGTCATTGATTCGAGATAGCGAAGTAAAGGAAGGGATTTGAACTTCGGATCAACCCATAATGTTGAGTCTCCTCGAATTTCTTGAATTTGATCGGCTTGTTGAGAATGCCCTACTTTTGCCGGAGCAAATGAACCTTGTGTCCAGTAAAATTCGGCGAGCTCTCTCAAACCCTTAATGGTTATCGGAGTTAAAAAGTTATCGATTACGGCAAAGCCTTGGTCGTTCCATTGCGATTCGAGTTCTAAAAGGGTTTGCATAAGACACCGAGTAAAAAAGTGCGGCAATGTTAGTAAATTTTGACGATGCCGGTTCTTAAAGAAAAGACATTAAATTGGGATGACGAAGAGGTGTTGATTCGCTACGGCAAACGCCGTACGGTGCAATTGCGACTCAAAAGGGGGCAGATAGTGCTCAACGCCCCCGTTCGAATTTCAGATCAATGGTTGACCGATTTTTTAAACTCTCGCCGAGAGTGGATTAGCGCAGCCAAGCTTCGAGAATCTCAGATTCATTTGCAAGGGCGCAAAGCTCTCAATTTGAGTTTCAAAGAAGGGCAAGTTTTATTTTTAGGAGAGTGGAAGCCCTGCGTGAATCCCTCCCATTTTTATCATACCACAGGGGCGCGACAACTTATAGAACGGGCTGAAGAGTGGAAGATGCGTCTGCCTGAATTTAAGGTGCAAGAGTTTAAATTGCGTACAATGAAGGCGAGATGGGGTTCTTGCAATCGCGTGGGTGTTGTGACCTTAAATCGCTATTTGATTGCCTTGCCTTCTCACCTCATCGATCTAGTGATTGTTCACGAATTTGTTCATCGAGTGCATTTTGACCACAGTCCTGCTTTTTATGGCAAGCTTTTCTCTATTCTTCCCGATGGTCTTGTTTGGCAACGGGAATTACGAGAGTGGGCTGCAGTGCTGCCCCGGTGATTTTCTATATTTCAGACACTTTAAAATGCCCACGTGGAGATCTTATGTTAAATAAAAGTCAGAAGTTTGGTGGAATTGGTGGTCCGGTCGTCGTTATCGTGATGGACGGTGTTGGCGTGAGTGAGAATGAAGTGGGTAATGCGGTTAAAGCGGCACGCACTCCTGTGCTTGACAAACTCAAGGCGGAATATCCCTATTTAACTCTCAAGGCCCATGGCACTGCGGTGGGCATGCCCAGCGATGGAGATATGGGGAATTCTGAGGTCGGGCACAATGCGATTGGTGCAGGTCAAGTTTACAACCAAGGGGCGGCCTTGGTCGCTGACGCCATCTCAGAGGGCTCGCTCTTTGCAGGACAAGCTTGGCAAGAGGTCGTCGAGAATGTATTGGCCAAAGATTCTGTATTGCATCTGATGGGGCTTTTTTCAGATGGCAATGTTCACTCTCATATTGATCACCTCAAAGCTTTGATTGTCAACGCAAAAGTTCGAGGGATAAAAACGGTGCGCGTACATGCTTTGCTCGATGGTCGAGATGTTCCAGAGACTTCAGCTTTAGAATACACAGAACCTTTTGAGGCTTTTATGGCCGAACTTAACGATGACGCGTTCAATGTTCAGATTGCTTCGGGAGGAGGGCGTCAAAACATCACAATGGATCGCTATGAGGCAAACTGGTCATTGGTTGAAAAAGGGTGGCAAACTCATGTCTTGGGCGAAGGGCCTCAGTTTGCCACAGCCACTGAAGCGGTAAATAAATTGCGCGAACAAAATCCAGGCACGATTGACCAAGATCTTCCTCCCTTTGTAATTGCTAAAAACGGAAAACCCGTAGGCACCATTGAGGATGGAGATAGTGTTGTTTTTTACAACTTTCGCGGTGACCGCGCGATCGAAATCACTCTGGCGTTTACGGCAAAAGAGTTTGATAAATTCGATCGAGTGAAGGTTCCCGATGTGGTTTATGCAGGAATGCTACAATACGATGGTGATTTGCAAATTCCCGAGCGCTATTTGGTTTCACCTCCTTCGATTAAAAACACGATGGGAGAATGGTTAGCAAAAACGGGTGTGACTCAATTTGCGTGCTCAGAAACTCAGAAATACGGGCATGTGACCTATTTCTGGAACGGAAACAAGAGCGGAAAATTCAATGATGAGCTCGAAACCTATGTCGAAGTGCCCTCTGATGTTCTTCCTTTTGAACAGCGTCCTTGGATGAAATGTGCGCAAATTACCGATGAGTTGATTAAGGCTTTAGAAAGCGGAAAATATGATGCGTTGCGCATCAACTGGGCCAATGGGGATATGGTTGGGCACACAGGAAATTTTCAAGCTGCAGTGATTTCAGTTGAAGCTGTTGACCTTTGCCTTGAGCGCTTATTACCTGTTCTCAATAAGGTCGGAGGCTTGGCTATTATTACAGCAGATCACGGTAATGCCGATGAGATGTTTGAACTCAAAAAAGGTGAACCTATTAAGGTGGGTGATAAATTTAAAGCGAAGACGTCTCACACCTTAAACCGAGTGCCTTGCTATCTCTATGGGCCCAAAGCAAAAGAGTTGACGGTGAAAGAAGGCGATTTTGGTCTTTCTGCCATAGCGGCTACGGTCACTGAACTCTTAGGTTACGAGCCTCACGAATCATGGGATGAAGGATTCTTGAAGTTTTAATTTTTTAAGCATCAGCGAAATCTAGGCTTTTTAATGAGCTCACCGGGAATATCGACGATTTTTAGGCAAGCTTGTCGTCTCGTCTCAAGCAAGCTCCAGAGCATTTCTCTGGCTAAGCTTTCTATTCTGAAACGATAGGAATGAAAACCTAAGTCATAACTTGAGCGGCTATTGTCAAAGCTATAGATTTCGGGCTTTTCTTTTTGAAGAAACTCTTCGAGAAATTCTACGGCGAGCTGGGCCGTGAGGTCATTCACGGTGATCCAGTGGGCGTCGGGATTTTCAAGCAGTGCCTGCTGAAAAAGTGGATACATCAGTAGGCGCATGCCCTCTTTTTGTAGTCCTAAGCGATTCCAGTCGCGAATTTTTTGGGATTCAAAAAAGGGATGAGTGGGGGGAGGGAGCCGCTGAGGTTGATCAAAATCCCATTCCGAAAGAAAATGGGCGTTTGTGTAAGACTTCAACAGGCAATTGTGAGCCTGAAACTCTTTAAAAAGCCCCTGTTCGCGCTCTTGACTCCAATTTCCTTTGTGGAAGAGAGAAAAGAAGCAATAGGTTTTGGGGGCCTTAGGAATAGAACTTAAAATCTTAGCCATTTGCGTGCCATGATGCACTCCATAAGCTAGATTAAAAAGTTTGATCTGCTCATTAGGACGAAAATTTTGGGTCTTTAGATGGCCTTCGGTAAAAACAGAAATAGGCAATTTTAGATCATTGAGTTTTTTGAGAATCGTGTGGGCATCTTGAAAGTGCCGGGTGTTAAACAAAATCCCCATTGCCGTTTTATCGTGAATGAGAGTTTTGATTTTATCGAGAGTTTTGTTCAAATCATTTTTAAGAAGACGATCGTTATATCCCACTAGCGCAACTTCTAAATCGAGTTGAGAAGCGTAGTGATGAATCCATTGATAGAGTTCCATTTCTCGATCAGACTGAAAAAGATTTTTATGAGATTCCCAAGGTTGATAAACCAACCAAATCACCAAACCTCGTTTGCGAATCAAATTGTCTTTTCTAAAAAACTTTTTCCCTCTTTGTTCGATCCAATCGGCGAGGGCTTTTGATTTAAGCGTTTTAGAGATGGTACGCGGATCACTATGAAATTGTTGCCCCCATTCTTTTAAACTGGGAAGCATCTCGCCTGGAACATAGTAGTGTCGAATTTGCTCGATGATCTTGTCAGAAAGCGCAACTTGCGAATGGATTGATCGCTGTTGAGAAAT
>JBNKYI010000093.1:0-8549 GCA_050300815.1 Fibrobacterales bacterium | reverse complement strand
TTCTTTGCACAAAATCTTCAAAAGAATAGAGCGTGCTACCATCAAAGGAGGGAATATTGTCTCGATAGATAGTCGCATATTCTTTAATTTCATTTATCAAGGCTTTTAATTCTATTTCAGAATAAGTCGCTATTTTATCTTTGTATAAATCTGGTAACTCTGATAACGTGTGCTTTTCTGGGTCGTAAAGACCTTTTATTACAGCGATGGTTTGAAGAAGAATTTCGCTATGGTCTCGCATCAACCGTCCAGTAGACTTTTGAGTCCCCCAAAAAACAATAGAATCGTCATCCGAGGAAAATGTTTTTTCCCAACAATCTTCATACAGGCTTATCACATCGTATTTGGGCAGCAATTCCATGGCTCGTTGAAACAACGAATTTTTAACAATGTCTGTACCACTAAGTCTGATCCCTGCACTATTGATGGTATCAAAAATGGCCTGTTCATTATCGTGTTCAGCAAGATCAATTAATACAATGATCTTATTCTCTGAGTTTAGCAGGTGATTGAATAACTTTATTCTGCATTCTTCACTTTTATTTTGAAGTTCTGTATAAAAATACCTATAGCACTGGAGAATCTTGTTAGACTGGTTATCTATCTTATCGATACTGGGTAAATCGGGCGCTTGTATAATCCCATCTTGGACTTCACCAATGATTTGTTTGAAGTAACTTGCATCTACTCTGGAATGAGTGATCTTTATGTAATTCTTATGGTCAGTAGCGTATTTTTTGTAGAACAGATATTTGATCAATTCGACACTGGTATTTTTTCGCATTTCCTCTGTAAATAAATCATATAGGACTTTTAATAAAATACTGAGTGTCGTCAGACGCTGTTGCCCATCAATAACCAAAACAGACTTGGGTTCACCAGAAGTGGCTTTTAATTGTTTCAATATCAAAGAGCCAAGAAAATGAGATTTATTGAACTCAAGCAGATCGGTGAGCATGTCATCCCAATTTACTCTGTTCCAAACATACCCTCTCTGAAAAAAAGGGATTTGAACTGAACCTTCATCAGCTAAAAATGTGATTGACTTTGCTTTTGCTTCCAACTTTTAAACCTCCTCGTTTTCTCTTCAGCTCGCAATGTAATTGGTACGATTCAATAACCACAAACGGCAATGTAAGGGGTCTGAAATAAATTTATCATCATTCGTTTTCCTCCTCACTGACTTGATGCTAAGCCTTTTACTAAAATCAGTCATATGGTATTAATTTAGACCTTGCTCCAATTGTGTCTATCCACCATAAAAATAGCACATATTGCGAAATTCAATTGCGTCTATCCTGCAAAATAGGGCGGTAGTACAAATGTTTTCTTTAAATATCCAAATCATCAAAAAGGCCATTTATTGCAGTGAATATTTGCTGAACGGATAGGGTGACCATACGCTCTTTCGGTTTATAAATTGACTAGGTAAAAGTTGAATAACCCAGAATTGCAACTTTACTTAGAAAAAGAGTTTAGTAGTTGAATTGTTAAGAATCGAATGAGGTCGTCTTGAATTGAGAAAGATTCTCAACTATATTTTAATCTATGAAGAATTTTTATAAAAGCATAGTATTGTTGCTGCTCGTCTTTTCTTTGATGGCGGCTTATGCTTTTGAAAATTCTGCAGAACATCTATCAACACATGATGATGTTAAATGTACCTCTCTCTTTCATCACGCCATTGGTTTTGATGAAGTCCCCAACTTAGATGTTGTTCATAGTATAGATCAAAGCTTTGTTGTAGCTCTTTTTCAAGAAGAAAACAAACTAAGTTCGCGCTTTGAAAAATTCCCATTTAAAAATAAAGCCCCTCCTAAAACTCATTAATTCAAATAGAATTTTCGCATTTAGAAATACTTAAACAAATAATGAACTCTACTAAAAAGTAGGTGTTTTAATTCTTTAAAATTAATGAGGTTTATATGTCTTTTAATCAAAAGTCGTTTAATAAAACAATTGGATTTTTCACTTTATTGTCTCTTGCCTTTTTTACATCTTGTTCTGAAAATTCGGTTTCTCAAGAGCAAGAAGAACATCTTGATCCGGTGGCTATTGCTTTAGTTGATGAAGAAAGTGGTGAGCAGATCGCTATTCTTTATGATGAAGAATCTTTGCCCGATAGTGTTTCAAAAAACATCCTTAGTATTGAAGTAGGGGCAGACGCTGATTTAGAAATTGAATTACTTTGCCTTCATGAGAATCAATTAGAGCACTGTGATGATGAAGAGCACGATCACGATCATGATCATGAAGAAAGTGAAGAGTCAGAAGAAGACCACGAAGATGAAGAGTATTCATTAGTCATTTCTATTGCGGATGGAAATATTGCCACTGCTTCAGTGCATAGTGGGGAATTCGCTTTTTCACTTAGTGGAATTAAGTCGGGTTCTACTGATCTTGAGGTGGAAATCTGGCATGGTAGTCATGCAGATATTTCTGGCAAAGTCTTTGAACTGGTCGTTGAATAATGGCTAGAATATTCAAGAGGAAAGAAGGTTACTTCTTTCCTCTAATTATTGCGATAATAATTTCATCTGGTTCTTTGATTTTTGCCCAAAGAGATTCTATAGAAATCAATGTTGAAAGTTTGCAAGAGCATCGCGTTTACACGAATAATACTGAAAGAGAAATTGGATTAAACGAAAAAGACTGGGATAAAAATAAGCAGAACTCTTTGGCCGAAAGTGTCGAAGACTTGTCTGGCTTTTCAAAGCGCTCTATGGGAAGTGCTCCAGCTAGACCTGTGTATCATGGGCTTAAAGGGTCACAGGTTCAAATCGCCGAAGACAATACTCCCATTTTAGATTTGTCGACAACAAGTCCCGATCATGCGGTGGCTTCTCCTAATTCTCAGGTGCAAAGTTTAAAAATTATTAGCGGAGCAAAACTTCTATCCCATAGTTTAAGTGTTGAAGGTGTAAGGTTGGAGCTTAATAGAAATTTGTTTTTATTTGAAAGCCCTGAAGAAATTCGAACTCAAATTGAAGGCCAATATTTAAGTAATGGAAATGCTTATAGTTTTTCAATTCAAAATGCGCTGCCCATTTATCAATTTGAACAGAGGGAGAGTCTTAGTTTGATAACCCAGGCTTCTTACACCCAAAGCTCAGATCAAGAATCGCCACAAGGTGAAATGAATCCTTCTCATTCAGATAGCTATGATATTGCAGCGGGGCTACAGTTTGAAAACTCTTTTTCTAAGTGGTCTGGTGCTCTTCAAAGTTTTTCTTTAGACTATGGGATCCCTGGAGGATTCGCGGGTGGTCATGCAGATGGTGTGCAAATTGAAATGGATAAAACCCAATTTCGATTTGGAAATGAACTTACCTATCGGGGTGCTCAAATTATATCTCAATTTGATTTCCAAAAATACTTTCATCGCGAATTTGAAAATGGAGGTTCTGTAGGGGCTGAATTTGAAGTGGAAAATTTTGACGTTGAGTCAAAAGTGATGTTCACCCCATTTGAACGTCATGAGTTTGAGTTTGGGGTGAGTTTGCAAAAAGAATCAAGGTTATATGGTGGCTTTGTTTATACTCCAAATAGTATTCGAAATAAATTTGATTTGTTCCTTTTAGATTCTTGGAGAACGAGTGATATCAACACTTTGCGTTTTGGATCTAGAGCTGGTTCAACAGTCGATGAACTCAGTGGGTTTTATGCGCAAAGAGATGGATTTGAATTACCCGAGCGAACTTTGATTTCTTATTCGGCCTATTTAGAAAATGAATTGGCTTTAAATAAAAAGAATGTATTTGTTGTGGGTATGTATAAAACAAGTCGTTTGCCCTCACTTGAAGAACTTTATAACCAAGGCCCTCATTTAGCGGCTTATTCTTATGAAGTGGGAAATCCAAACCTTAACCCCGAGTCGGGCTATGGGGCAAACCTTAAAATACAAGGGGAGTTTGTAAAAGTTGGCTTTCAGGCGGAGTCTTATTTTACCTATTATGAAAACCTTATTTATAGTAGACCCAATGGTGAAACTCATTGGGGAACTCTTTTGCCCATCTATCAAAGTGCAGAAGGTGAAGCTCTCTATTGGGGGGCTAGCTTGGGTTTAGATGTTTCTATTTGGGGTGATTTTGGACTACGTCAAAACATCGAATACACCTGGGCTCAAGATCTTAAATTGAATCAACCTGTAAGTGCGATTCCGCCTTTTCGATATTTATCAGAACTGTATTTTGATAACAATTTATTGAGCGCTTCTTTGTCAGGAGTTTTTTTAGCAGAACAATCTCGCTTGTCAGAGTTTGAACAAAAAACTAATTCGAGTTGGGTAATGAGTTCAGATTTGGGCTATCAATTCTTTTGGAATACTTTTTGGTTTAAAGCAAACATTGGAATCGAAAATATTTTTGATGTGACTTGGCGTCATCATCTGAGTCGTGTTAAAGAAATTTATCCAGAAAAAGGCCGAAGTTTTAAGGCCTCATTAGGGATGGAGTTTTAAGCAAAGTTTTATAAGAATTTAGAAAAGTACTAGAGAGGCAGCCGATAGTAACTCCAACGACGCTCCCCTTGTTTTTGCAACACTCCATCTCGATACATTTTCTTTAGAAGATAAGAGGCTTTTTGATGATCCACATTGAGTAAGGTCTGGCATTCCCGATTATTGATTCGCCCAGAGTTTTGCAGATAATTTAAAATTTTGTCCTCATCGTTCAGAGTATCTGTTACTAGTCCTCTTTTTGATGAATCCCTAACAAAAGAAGGGTAAGTCGCCTCTTTTATAGGGAAGTGCTGGGGGAGTATCTCTAACCCTCCGCTGCGAATCAATGCGTATTCAACCATATTTTTGAGTTCTCGAACATTGCCAGGAAAACTGTAGTTTTGCAAAACATTTAAGGCTTCAGGTGAGATACTTATTGAGTGATATCCCATCTCTTCTGCGAACAAATGCAAGAAATGATTTGCCAGCAACGCAATATCTTCGCCCCTTTCTTTAAGAGAGGGGAGTTGAATGACAAATCCAGCCAATCGAAAATACAAATCCTGACGAAATCGTTTTTCTGCAATCCCCTCATCTAAATTCACATTTGTGGCTGAAACAATGCGAACGTCACAGAATCTCACTTTATGGGAGCCCACTGGGGTATATTCACCATTTTCAAGCACCCGGAGTAATTTGGTTTGTAAGGCAAAAGGCATATCCCCAATTTCGTCGAGGAATAGGGTTCCCCCATCAGCTTCTTGAAAGTAACCCGTTCTGCTTTCAATAGAACCTGTATACGCTCCCTTAACGCTTCCGAAAAATGCGGCATCTGCCAGTTCATGTGGAATGGTTGAGCAGTTTATGGTTATGAAGGGCTTGCTAGAACGAGAGCTGCCATAATGAACGGCCCGCGCCACCAGCTCTTTTCCACTCCCACTTTCTCCTAAAATTAAAATATTCGTACGCCCCGCTTTTTGCACGGTGCGGATTTCGTCGAGCATTTCTAGTGTTTTAGAATTGTTACCGATAAAAGAAGAAACCCCCCATTTTTTTGCTTCTGCTTGAGAAACGGCCTGTAGCTTTTCATCGGCAATCTGCAGAGATTTCTGCGTAGACTGCCTGAGCTCAATTTCTTGCTGGAGTTGTTGGTTAAGTTGTTGAAGTTCTTCATTCTTTTGATTGAGGCTCAGGTATTGATTGCGCAGTGTAAGATGGGTTTGAACTCTGGCTAGAATTTCTTCACATTGCAAAGGTTTGGTGATGAAATCTACGGCTCCAGCATTAAAGCAAGCCACTTTATCTTCTACGGTCTCAAGTGTACTGGCAAATAAAATGGGAATTTCTTGATACTCGGGATCACATTTAAGTTGTCTACAGACTTCTATTCCACTCAGACTAGGCATGATGACATCTAGGATGATCAGGTCGGGTTTATCACTCTGCTCCCGCAATAATTTTAAAGCCTTTTCTCCATCAGTGGCAACGACCACTCGATATTCAGTTGAAAGAAAATCCCCTAAAATCTTAAGGTTAATGGCTTCGTCATCTACAATCAATATTTTTTGTTTTGCATCATTCATTTAAATAGCTTTCGAATTGCATGGGCGGCTTCTGTAAAAGAAAACCTTTCTAAAGCATGTTTTGCCTTTAAAAAATTTTCATCTTCTTTAAATTCTGTTTCGAGTTCCAACAGTGCCTTCACGGCTTCAAATTCTTGACGCTCGCTGAGCTCTAACACTCTTTGCAAACTTTGTATAAGGTTCTTCGAAAGAACGCTGTCTTCTTTTAAAGTCGGTGCCACTGCAATAGAGGTATCTTCTGCAAAATTCATATTGTCTAATAACTCCTGTAAAATTTTTCCCTCGCGAAAAATCTCCTCAAACTTTTGAGGAAATTCACGAGACGAGCGAATTATTTCTTGCGTGGTCTGCAAAGCATTTACAAAACATTGAGCCCCCACATTTGCCGAAAGGCCCAGCAACGAATGCAGTTTTTCTTTTAACGCCACAAGGTCTTTTTGTTTCACAAGCTCGGGCAGCTCTTCTAAAAAGTATTTTAGATCACCTTGAAAGGTTTTCAGAAGATTTAAATAAAGTGCACGATTTCCTCTAACTCGCGCAACTCCTTCTTTTTGGTTGAGTATATCCGAAGAGGAGGCTTCTGCAAAGTCATCACTAAATTCAAGACCAATCGTTGACTTAGAAGAAGCATCTTGTTGAAGCACTTTACAGATGATTTCAATCGTACGTGCTGGGTCAATAGGTTTAGCAATATGTTCACACATGCCTGCTGCACGACTGAGCTCAATTTGATCGACCATAGCATGGGCTGTCATAGCAATGATTCGTAGATCGGCAAACTGAGGGTGCTTTTGAATCTCTTTGGTTGCCGCATATCCGTCTAGCACAGGCATTTCAATATCCATCAAAACGATATCAAAATCTATTCCTTTCTGATGGCTTTCAATTAATAAATCTACCGCTTTTCGACCATTATTTGCAATTGTCAAATTGGGAGAATATTCTTTGAGAATTTCAGTAATTATCTGCTGATTAATAGGGTGGTCTTCTACGATCAATATGTTCACATTTTGTAAAATAGAAGTGTCTATCTCTATTTTAAGTTCAGCTTGAGAATGGGGGATATGGTCTTCTCGATCAATCAAAAAAGGAAGTTCGAAATAAAATGAACTCCCTTGCCCTTGTGTACTGTTAACCCCAATACTTCCGTGCATTTTTTCAACCAACTCTTTGCAAATCGTAAGACCTAGCCCAGTTCCACCAAATTTACGAGTCGTTGAAGTGTCTGCTTGCGAGAACGGTTCAAACAACAAATGAATCTTTTTTTGTGAAATTCCAATTCCTGTATCTGTCACACAAAAATACAGAGAGCATGTTTCAGTGTTAAGAGTCTGTACTTTTACCGAAAGAGTGATAGAACCCTGAGCCGTAAACTTTATGCTATTGCTGATCAAGTTTAAAAGAATTTGGAAAAGTCGGTTAGAATCCCCCTTTAAATATTTTGGCGTTTTTTCGTCTGTTAAAATTTTAAACTGCAAGCCTTTTTGTTCAATTTGATCTTTGAATAATTTTCTTAGATCTATGAGAAGATCACTCAATTGAAAAGAAAAAGTTTCTATCTCAAGTTTACCCGCCTCAAGCTTAGAAAAATCGAGAATATCATTAATCGTTGATAATAACGAATGAGCGGCCAAATGAATTTTATTTAGATAATCTTTTTGCTTTTCATTAAGCTCTGTTTTCATTGCCAAAAAAGTCATCCCTTTAATCACGTTCATAGGTGTGCGGATCTCATGACTGACATTGGCTAAAAAATGACGTTTGGCAATCACAGCGGTTTGTGCTGTTTCATAAAGATGTTTGAACTTTTTTTCACTCTCACTTAATTCTTTGGTTCTCTCTTCAACCTTTTTCCTGAGCTGTTTATTCCATACAATAATGCCAACGACAAAAACTAAGCCAAGCAAGATGGCTACGCTAATAAGTAACTCTTGTACTGTGATCCATGATTCCTCTTTGGGTTGCAGCCACTTTTGGAAAATCCTCTGACGCTCTTGTTGAGTGATAAGTTCTAAACCTTTTTTCAAAATATGATGTAAGATGGGCCAATCATTTCTTGATGCAATAGAAAGGTTATAGGTATAGCTCGCCTCTCCAGCAATACGAAAATTAGGTAGAACTTCTTTTTCCATCAGATAAGAAGCCCCCGCTACATTGGCCAGCATTGCATAAGAGGTTCCATAGGCAACGTGTCTCAAGCCCTCTTCTATGTTAACGACGTTGTCGATGATTATTTCTGGATAATATTCCTTCACATAGTCATAAGAAGAAAAACCTGGAATCAAAGAAACCTTTTTACCCGCCAAATCATCAATAGTAAGTTGCCCTTTGATGTCATCATTGACGATGATTCCTAAAGGAAGGCGAAGATAAGGTTTGGTAAAAAACAAATACTCTTTGCGACTAGGTGTGGAAACTGCAGCCGTTACAATATCGACCTCTCGGTTGCGCGCCGCCTTCAATACATCTTCCCAATTGTCACTTTTTTTTGCTTTAAAAGTAATGCCTATTTTTTGACTCAGAAGATT
>JBNKYI010000092.1:0-8566 GCA_050300815.1 Fibrobacterales bacterium | reverse complement strand
AAACTGCCGGGCATATGCCGAAAGGGATTCGATATATTTGCGTTGACCTTCTTGAAATATCGTGTCAAAGGCCAATGAGCTCTTTCCGCTTCCGCTCACTCCGGTGATGACAGTGATTCCCTGCCGGGGAATATCCACGTCAATTTTTTTCAGGTTATTTTCTTCGGCTTGGCGAATGATCAATTTTGAATTCATAATTTCCTCACCGTCAAAAAATAATAAGGCACTGCACATTTGTTTAGTGTCTTGATACAAACCTTTGGCAAAACGGCTGCCACGTGGCAGCCACGTGCCAGCCGTTTAAACACCAACACCAAAAAAAAGACTGCCTCAATGAGACAGCCTTATCTGGCCCCTAAAGGGCATCCTCTCCCGTAGATTACCACTCATTTAGTTGGTACTTAAGATTATCCCCGGTTAATTGATAAATCGTAAGCGTGCCGTTAGGAATATCCGTTGCAGTGAAATCCCCACTGCCCGAAGTGATGTAATAGTCTACCCCATTGCTATCTACGACTTTAAAATTAATCGTTTGCCCCGTCCAGTTTCCGATTCGTAATAATCCTGAAACTTTTACATAGTTATAACAGCTTCCTGTAGAGCCCACATAGTCACTGGCTTTAGTCGCATTGATGCAATTTGAAACTGACGATTCGGCTAAAGTAATCGTAAAGGTCGAATCGTAAGCAGGCATTGTCAGAGTGCGAGTTAAAGTCGTGATCGAATGATTGTCGCTCCAGTACTTAATCCCATAGCCCGAGGTTTCAATCACGTTGACCACCACCGAACTGCCCTCTGCTCCGCTACACTTATCGGTATAGGTTGTTCCGTTAATGGTGCATTTAATGACCGCTCCAGCGGCCGGATTGGCCACAAAGGTTAAGGTGTGCTGAATCTCTGCCGGGGTCGATGTCGCCGTTGAGCTTGAAGAGACATCTGCAGAGCTCGTCGCCACGCTTGATGAAAGTTCTTTGCTACGGCACAACTGTAAATTGAAATTTGTTAAGCCGATGTCTGCCTGACCTGGGTTGCCGTATTGTCCAGCACCGACAATCAACAAACCATTAGAGCGTTCAAACCCTGTGATTCCATTATTCGCCCATAACAGCAAACTATCCGGAGTAAAAGTAATCGTCGAAGGTTCTGTGGTGATACGCGTTTTCCCAAACTTCACACTCGTATCGTAAAATCCATAAGCACCATAACTCCCCAGCGTACCGTGGCTCGCCGCTTTAGCCGGAACTAAATACATATCTACGTATCCATACACCGAAAAGCTATTCACATCCATCGTTAAAGTCGCCTTGGTGAGATCACCTGTAGTAAAACTGCGCAAATCAAAATTGAGATAAGTGAACTCGTGTTGGTTATTTGGCCATTGTCTTGCGACCCCTTTAATATCATTCGTGTTTTCTAGATAGCCTGAATTTCGGTCTTCTCCTGAATAGTATTTGATCACTTGAGGTGATAGATCATAGCAAAATCCCGCATCAGACGAGCTACTTGCCACACTAGAAGAAATTGTTGTCGAACTAATTGCCACCGATGAGCTTAAAGAATCAGAAGAGCTTGAAATGTTTCCGCTTGACGAGCTGGCTCCACTCGCTCCTGTGCCTACGACGATGGCTCCGGTGCGCGTTACTGAAACCGTTGATCCTCCTCCCGCACAGGTTACGGTATAAGTAAAATCTACGGTACTGTCTTTGTCAAAAATATTTTCGTAGGTTGTTGTGCCTTCCCAATTTCCACTGCAGTGTTTCGCGCTCGAAGCAATCGTTGAATCGTCACCTCGTTCTCTATCATAAGAGTAAAGTGCGCGGATATTCATCGCTGCTTTTAGCGAATCCCATGTCGAATACGCTCCTTTGCTCACCTTAACCACATTGGGATAAATAGCTAAGAATACTTTTTTCTCTGCATCAATCGTCTTACTGCCATCTGCTTCGAGTTCTTCAACGGTTTTTACCTGTTTAAAAGCTCCCATCATATTGACAGACAAGGTCGGCGCATTCACTCTAAGGGATTTATCAATATTGCGACTGCTGGCATAAGTGTTTGAAGAACCTTTTTGCGTAAGAAGACCAGTAACTACGAAATCCTTAAAAATATCGCCATCTTTTACAAAGTTACTGTACCCTGAGTTAGAAGACATTTCTCCACCGTTCATCACAAAGAAGCCACCCTTCCAAGTCTGATTACCACTAATTTGAACCGTGCTCCCCCCTCCTTCAGCAATGATCAAACAGTAGCATGTTTCATCTGTGCCCAACATTCCCGTACCTGTAGGTGAAGAGCCATTTTTAAACCAATACATCACTCTCGAAGTGGATAACATGCGGGGAAGTCTATTGTTGAACGTGGGCGAAACGCCATCCCATACCAAGATAAATTTGCCATCCAAGCGTTCATTTTCGTCATAGGGAGTATTGTATTGGGCTCCATTCATATCCACCACAATCCATTCCATATCATTGCCATTGACGTCTTTGGTTTTTAGCCTAGCACTATCAGGGGCGTTTTTATAAAAGGCGTTCAAATTTGTCGCATCAAAGTTATTTGAGTTTTTACAATCGCTTCCACAAGCGTTTGTCTGAAACCACGACCATGTCTTTCTGACCGTGTTTGCCACGGAGCTATCCACAGTAAAGGGGTCATCGTGCGACCCTGAAGTATTTAGTTTATTCTTTAAATCATCAAATTGCGTCGTGTCGGGATAAGAAACTCCTGTGTACCCGTTAGCGGCCCAAAGAGACCACCAGTTATTGTACTTCGTTCCTGTGCCTTGGTCGGCCACTCGATCATACCTACCCACTCCATCAAATGAGTTGTTAAACCAAGCATCACCGTAATTGTTGATATCTGTGCCCGGATTTCCATCGGTATAGACCTTCCCCATATACACTGAAGTTCCATAGGTATTCACGTCATTGCTGTTTTGAAATTTCAAGTCCCCACTAAATATCACATCTCTTTTAAAATGAGACGTTCCCTTCAGTGAAGTTTCATCTCTAAACCAAGCATTTCCTGTAACCGTTACAAGAGCACCCTGTTGATTTCCCGCGTAGAAAGCTTTTTTATCGATAATCATATCGCCATCTACATAAAGAGGACCTTGAATATATTTAATCCCCCCTCTAAACCAAGCAGGCCCATTGATGGTGTAATTCCCCCCGTTGGTGTAAAAAGGCACCCAAGAATAATAGCGTCCATTGACGGTTAAAGAAGAATTGTAATAGGAATCCTCATGGCCATTACCCAATGTTAGATCTCCATTCACAACAATACTGGCCCCAGCGTTTGTTTGAACATTCTCTCCACCATACATATTTCCATCAACCGTAAAACCTGTATTAAAGGCATTAAACCCACCTCCATTAAAAAGCCCATATTCGGATTCAAAAACAGGAGCTGTGGTGTAGGTGCTGACATTCGTCACTTCGAGATACATGCCCTCTACCGTAAAGGCATAACTCATTGAGCCTGTGGCGCCACTTTGCCCCTTGCCCACAATCTCAAGGGTAAATTCCATGGGCTTCGAATTGGGATTAAAAGAAGTCAGATAGACTTCAAAATCTTGATCTTTGTTCCCCTTATCCACTTTAAAAGAATCTAAGGGCAATTTAATGGGCACAAAAACCCCGTCGGCATTGTATTTATCGTAAAAGGCCTGAAAGATTCCCACCGCGTCAAGACCTTCGTTGGTGATCCATGACTCAGAGGCCGCAAGACCCGCGCGAATCGCCTCTTCTGAGGTTTGCCAGTGGGCTTGCATGGTGCCGCGTTCAAAGCTTCTTTTACTTGCAGTCCATACTCCAAGAGCCGTAATACCTGCCAAAATCATAAAGGTCAAAACCATGACCATTGAAAGACCTTTTTGTCTTTCGAGTTTCGAACGTTGAGAAGAGGGTTTAAAAAACATGAGTCGCCCCGTTGATAATAGTGGTAAGTTTAATTTAGAGCAATTTTATTACAATTCATTTAAAAAAGAACGATTCCCCTACAAGAGAATCGTTTTTTTGTACACAGTTTGAATACAGAATACAAGGCTTATCGAGACCACATAAGGGTTAAAAAAGGGGAAAATAAACAGGGATTAATTCGAACTCGTGGCGTTATTGGGAATTCCCACTATTTTTTTCAATCGAGTCGAATTCGCCTTGTTGTTTGCTTGGTGATTAACCAAGAGTTCAACCTGTAACGCCTTGGCAAATTGTTTAAGATCGACAAAGCCCGCCGCAGTGGTGTCACTAGGGCTATACCAAGTGTATTTTCCTTGACTCACCTCGTGAAGAGTCAACTGGCCCATCGACAAATTGGGAGTTCCGACTATGTTTTGAAGCTTTGTCTTAAAAACCAAACGCCCCCCGCTCACATCAACACCAGGGTCAAATTCATAAATGCGTTCGGTCTTTTCTCCAGATGCGCCAGGGTAAAACACATAGGCAGGTACATTGGCAATCGTCGAACCATCAGACTTTAGCAAGCGAACCTCTAAGGTATCTGTGATGGGGTTATGGCTAGAAACCATATCGTCATCGGCCACAGTCACAAACTTAAATTGAAAGGTTTTGCCTTTAGCCAAATTAAATCCAATTTCGCTTCCCGAATTTGCCAGTGTCCACTTTGAATCCGAACCCGCAACAAAGCCACTGACCATTAACCACTCTGTAGATTCTGTCAGGGTCGGATTCGCAGTTCCTCCAACAACGAAGTCGCTGGTCTTCAAAGTGTCTTTACCGAGCAGTGAATCAATGATATGAGCCACCCCTATTTTGAGATCAAATTCTTCAACTCCATCCGCCCAAAGAGAGGTCGAGGCCGTGCCACTAGGAGCATTAGACCCATCGTATTTTTGAAATCGGCGATAAAGAGAATCGTTCTTCACGTAATACGAGACGACCTCTTTATGATCAAAATTTCCGTCTTCGTCGTAAATCACAGAATAATAAGTCAAAGAATCTTGCAAGCCCTCATCGTGGAGTTCGAACGAGGAGAGGTCGAGAGAAGCGGCATTCGTATCCATATAAACAAAGGGATCTAAGCTGATATCTGAGTCTTTAATATCGAGATTGGCCCCGATGCGAGACAAATCTTCTTCGAGATAGACCATCAGTTGAGAAGCATCCATAGACGACTTCATTTTCGCCTTAGACTGAATTGCAAAAACAGCAGAGTTAAACCAAAAGACCGATGCCAACGTGATGACAATTGAAGCCAATACAATGTAGACCAAAAGCTCGACAAGGGTAAAACCCTTCGAGGCGTTCACAGAGGTTTTCATTTCACAACCCCATTCATTTCAACATGATGCTCTTTTTCAAAAATTTTCCATGTGACTTCTACATTCACTTTTTTAGAAAAAACATGGCCATCAATTACGCCCAAGTTTTTGGCAGCAATTTTACACTTAAAGGCTCTCGATTGACTTTCTTCATTGCAATCAAACACTGATGTGCTATCAGGGATGCTACCTAAGCCCGTCACTTGTAGCGAATCAAAAATTCGTTGGGCCTTTTGTAGGGCCAACGAGCGAGAATCGTTATAAGCCATTTGCCAACGGTTCGTCTGTTGAATGCGATTCACCACAATCATCATCAGCCCCAAAACCACAAAAGAGATCAAGACCTCAAGCAGACCAAAACCTTTTTGATTATTGACATTCTTCATCGACGCACCCACTTTCCTCCCCTATAGAGATAGGGCTGAAACCGATTTTCTGAAGTCGTTTTAACGACGGCGGCCCCTACGCTGCTGTCGTTGAGGTGACTGATTGAAAGCAGACCCTTACTTGCAACGGAATTCCCCATATTCGTCCTGAGAAAATTGATGCAATCCCCCGTCCACCCACTGTTAAGTGAACCCGAAGATGGCAGAGTAAATCCCGCAGGCAAGCCCGTGCTCGAAAGAGTCTGGGGGCCAAATTTCACCCCCGTAGTCAATTTTTCTGTCTCCGCATGATTCGAATCTACGCAATCTAAACCCGAAAAAACCGCAAGGCTATCGGCGTAAATTTTCACGGAATGGTCTTTGTTCATTTTTTTGACCATCATCGAAGCCTGCGATAAAAATTCTGCGGTCATCGCCGCCGCACCATCTAGACGATCTCTGCGAATTCTCTCTATAAATCCCATTGTCGATAGCGAGGCTAATATCCCGATAATCGCAATGACAACCATCGCTTCAATCAGAGTAAATCCTTTAGCCGATGACTTTTTGCTTAAATCACTTTTGCTTTTGTGCAAATGGTGAATGGTCTCGTTCATACTCTTAAATGCCTTCACTAGATTTCGCCCGGATACTGTTTAAAAATAGTCTCCTGCTGGAATTTATCTTTAATTATCCTACTTAAATCACAACTTTCTGTACTCAAAATGTATACAAATATTGTCTAAAATATTCGTTTCATCTGAGATTTCAAAAGGATTTCATTCGCAAAAAAATTAACATATAAGTAAAGGTCGACGTCAACCCCAGAGGTATCATGTTATCCGTATTCAATTATTTAGATTATCGCAGGTTTCTCAAAGACTTCTACGAATACCGCAAGGCGAAGGATAACTCTTATAGCTACCGCGTTTTTTTAAACAAAGCGGGAATTACTAGCCCCTCATTCTTGAAACAAATCATCTCTGGCGATCGAAATCTAACTCCAAGCACTATTGAAAAGTTCTTATCCCCTCTGCATCTAAACAAAAAAGAGGCCGAATTTTTTAGAACACTGGTTCATTTTAACCAAGCCAAAACGACCGAAGAGCGCAACCTTCACTACAAAACCCTGCGCGAGTTTGCCCGCAGCAAAAAAATTCCAATTATCGGTGAAGACGCCTACGATTACTATGAGTTTTGGTACACCAGCGCACTTCGAGAGATTCTGTGTATGTACCCCATTTCAACTCCTGACACCGAAATTGCTCAGAAGATTTATCCCCCAATCACAGCTTATAAGGTGAAAAAGGCGAAGAAATGCCTTTTAGATCTCAAAATGATTGAAAAAAAGGGAAACCGTTATGTACAAACTCACCAACTGATTTCGACAGGAAGTGAAGTCAACTCTATGATGGTGAGAGAATTTAACGGTCAAATGCTCGACAAAGCCAAACAGGCCCTGAGGGTATTGCCCACCAGTGAAAGAAATATTCAAGGAATCACCATGGGCATTTCGAAAAACACCTACAATTTGATTACTGAAGAAATGGAGCGATTCCAATCTAGGGTAATGGACTTAATTGGAATGGATTCTGCTCCCGATCGAGTTTATCAATTAAATTTCCAACTGATCCCCCTCACCAGAGAGTCAAAAGGCTGAATATGAGTTTCAAAACCTGGTTATACGCTTTAAGTGCTGCAATGGTTGTGGGTATTTTTGGTCTGATTTATCAGGCTGAAAAACATCTTTCTCCTAACAAGGCCCCAGCAGAGAAATTCGCCGGAGGATCTGCGACGGGAAATGCTATTGAGGCCACTGCTCAGCGCCAAGAAGAACCCGTGGCTTCCACTCAAAAATTGGCCATCCCCCAATCGTCGTCTTCAACTGAAGTTCGTTCTTCGACTGCGCAAGATTCTGCCGCTTCTGAATTTCACAGCGAGCTCTCTCTTATTCGTCTTCGCAAAAACTGTGGAAATTCTCTGCAAGAGCCTCGAGTGCTTTGTGGCTCTCCCTTAGAGTTGCCCAGTGATTCACCTCTTGCTGGGCTAAGGCTAGAACTGCAGCAAGGTTACTTTTCAGTTAAAGAAATCTTGTATTTAAGAAAACAATCTCCTTTTGAATTAACTATTGCCAGCCAAGGTTTAGTGGGCATATCAGGCCCTATTGAGTGGAAAAATCTATCTACAAACGCTTCGTTGCTCAAAGAGAAAGAGCAGTGGCACTCTGTCAAAGATTCTCTACATCTCTTTCAATGTCGATTACTCCCCGCAGACAATGATCAGAGTATTCTAGCCTCTAAGGTGCTCTTTCAAGAGCAAGGTGAACTGATTTTACTGCGCTCAGCAGAGTCTGAAGATTTCTCGGCTCTATTTCACTGCCCTTCGCCTCTCTAGGTTTCTAAAAAAAGATACCGATGCGTTTCAATTTTTGCAAATGCCCTTGTTACTTTTAATGCCATGAAATTCGGGCTTTTCATTTTGCTTCTTTGGTCGAGCATCGTCGTCGGGTCTTGCACCTCAGAGGGCTTAAAATATTCTGATGAAGATTCGCGATTTTTAGGTTTTGTTCTTTTCTTAAAGTCTAACAATGGCAACTTACTTGATCAAAGTCCACAGGCTCAACCCTATCCAACTAACCTTCGAGATACCTTGAAGCTACAAGCCGAAATCTATGAGTTTGACTCTGCAGACACCACCTACTTAAAAAATTTGTGGTACAAAAAGGTAAAACGTTTGCGGTGGGAAAGCCCTGATGGCCGCACAGGAGAACAAAACATTCTCTATTATCCCGACACGACTCTACAAGAACAAATTTATCGTTTTTTTCTGATTGATCTCAACGGCGACACTCTACGAGATTCTCTACGCATTCAACCCCTTCAGAACCTCTAATTCATGCTTCGTTTTTTTTCATTTCTTT
>JBNKYI010000091.1:0-8603 GCA_050300815.1 Fibrobacterales bacterium | reverse complement strand
ATCTTGCCCTGGAAATAAGGTATTGAGGGTGTGGATGTGCTCGTCGGTTTTACGCTGGCCAAAGGTGGCCTCTTTAAATAAGACGTCAAAAGAAATCGCGGCGGCACCTTGGCGAGAAAGCTCTTCGACCACGCGCCCGTGGTGGGTTCTGGGCCAGTCGCCATAGCGTCCGAGTTGTTCCAAACTGGCTTCGTCGATGTCAACGAGCACAATTCGGCTTTCTTTGTAGTCTAAAGACTGAATTTTGGCCTCTTCATCGACTTTATCATACATTAGACGAAATTTTATTTTCCAACAAATGTCATAGAAAATCTGTTCGGTTTCTTCGATAAGCTCTGCCAAGTGAAGGGATTTTAGAAGAGGCGTTTGGGGATAACTGACTCCCACAATCAAAAGGGTGGCTAACAATGTGACAAAAAAACTGTAAAATACGAGTTGAAGTCTTTTTTTGAAGGTGAATTTAGGACGAATGGTATTCTTCTTAGGGAACAAAAGAGCCAAGACCCCGCGCCACTTCGACGCCCGATTGGGGCGATCTTTAGAGATCGAAGAGGGTGAAATTCTGTCATTTGAGGGGGGTTGGGAATTTTGATCCACCTGAAGAATCCGATCTGGAATTATTTTTGCCTGCAGGAATTGTACTAACTACACTGTGCAAGTGCCAAGAGGGAAGGTTTTGAATGAATGGGAATGTGAATAAAAATTCAGAGGCGAGAAAATTAGAAGTTTCAGGACTAGACATCCAATGGGATGCGAGTGATGATTCTCAATTGAGAGTTGAATTGTCGGGTTGCTTTACCAATCAATCGATAAGTGAGTTTCGATTTAGGGTAGAAGAATACCTTAAAAGGGGAGCCGGCGACTTGATTTTGCGAGTTGAAAAGCTTTTCCATATCGATTCGATAGGCATCGGAGTATTGATTTTTTTTCACACCCAATTTAACGGTCAAGGGCGCCAGTTAATCTTCGAATCCCCTTCATCTGACCTTAAAGAGATCTTTAAACTGACCTCTCTCGACCGCGTCTTAACCATTCGTTGATCTGCAGACACAGAATAACCTGAGTCAAACTATATTTTGACAAAAAAAGTTTTGATAAAAGGTTTTCAAATGTCACTCAAACGCACTTCTCTCTATGAAAAACACGTTCAATTGAACGCCCGAATGGTTCCCTTTGCCGGTTATGAAATGCCCGTTTTTTACGGCTCTATTAAAGAAGAACACCACAGTGTGAGAAAAAATGTGGGTTTATTCGATGTTTCTCACATGGGAACGCTCTACTTCAGTGGCCCTAAGGCAGAGCATTTTCTCAATGCCCTGACAGTAAACGATGTGAGTGCTTTACAGGTGGGCCAGGTTCAGTATTCGGCAATTTGTAAAGAAGACGGGGGAATTCTTGACGATGTTTTGGTCTATCGAGTCGCTGAGTCGGATTTTCAGATGGTCGTTAATGCATCAAACAAAGAAAAGATTGATGCGTGGATTTCTTCACGATCTCAAGAGGGGGTTAAATACCATTTTCCTGAAGACCAAGTGAGCATTCTCGCCTTGCAGGGGCCCCGGGCTGTTGAGCTCGTCGAAGCACTGTTTGCCGCACAGGGTTTAAGAGAATTAAAAACCTATTGGGGTAAAACAGCAGAGTTTAATCGCGCTGAAATTTTTGTTTCTCGCACGGGTTATACCGGTGAAGATGGATATGAGTTTTCGCTGCCTTCAGCTGAGGCCCCGTTGCTTTGGCAAAAACTGATTGAACTTGGTGCCGCCCCTTGTGGCCTCGGTTGCCGAGATACGTTACGACTAGAGGCGGGTTATTCTTTGTATGGCCACGAATTGAACGAAGACGTTGATCCCATCACTGCGGGTTTGGGATGGATTTGCCCGGCAGCGAAAACTTCTTTTACCGGATCAGAAAAAATATCTGCCGTTCGGGCAGAGGGCCCTGCTCAAAAAGTCGTGGGGATAGAATTGATCGATAAAGCCATTCCCCGGCAGGGTTGCGCATTGGTTTATCAAGGAGATGTCGTCGGGGAGATTACTTCGGGCTCTCAATCGCCGACCCTAGAAAAATTTATTGGCATGGCTTATTTGCGCAGTGATTTGGCAAAAGTGGGTGCCGAAATAGAACTGGATATTCGCGGGCAACTCAAAAAGGCTAAGGTGGTTTCTCGCCGCTTTTATCAGCGGGGATAGTGGAGCGAATGGCGGCTGCAAAGAGAAAAAGAAAGTCAGAGACTTTAGAGACTGAAGAAAACGTTTCTCAGAATCCTCAAAGTGATTGGGGGTATAAACGAGAAATTGCCGGTTGGGGAATGGCCCTGCTGGCCTTTTTGTGTTTGCTTTCTCTGGTCGCTGATTTTATTCCTCTCGAAAAGAACTTGATGGGACCCTACCTCGGAATCTGGTTAGCCAACTTTTTAAAGCGAGCGGTGGGGCGTTTGCCGGTCTTGCTTTTTGTTGCGGGCGCTTTTTTGGCGGCCTTGAGAATGTTGCGACTTTATCACAGAGCGGGTCGCCATGCGTTAGGCTGTTTGTGGTATGGGAGTTTATTTGCCCTGCTCCTTTCGATTGATCACTTAGAAAAACAAACCTTTGTTCTCGAAGACTTTGAGTCATCAGGAGGGGTGTTAGGCAATTTTGCCGTTCGTTTTATTTTCACCCCACTTTTTGGTACTTCGGTTTTAGGGCCCTATCTGATTGCGGTAGGAGGGCTTTATTTTTTAACTCTTTGGTATACGGGGTGGAAACCTTCTCATTATTTACGAGAATGGATTCGAAAGAAGCGTGCAGAACATTTGCCAGGCACTGGCTGGATTCGTCGTTCTCCACTTTCTCCGGCTCAAGAATTGATTAAACGCAAGCGCGAGGCGGCGAATCAAGAGGCTGAGATTTCTGTAGAAGGCGAAGGGGGAAGCAAGAACCAAAAGGCACCTCAATACTCAAAACCCGTGGGCGTTTCCGAAGGTCGTGCGGATTCTCCTCAAGAGCCAAAGCGAGTGGCTAAAGCACCTGTAGAAAACCGTCCTACGGAGTCTGAGCTTGAGGTCGATGAATTTGAATTTGATCCCGACCACCCTCCCGCAGATCCCGTAGAGTTGCGTAAGTGGAGAGATCGCAAGGCAGATCTCGAACGCATTAAAGAGTTAAATGAGTGGGAAGACCAAGGGCAGGTCTTAAACATTGACGGGATTTTTTCAAACCAAGAAGAACTCGAACAAGAAAAGTCTGTAGAAGAGGTTCCTCTTAAGGATGTAGAAAACAAAGGGAAGCTGCAGGCTTCGGCAGATATTGATGAAGAGGCTCCTCTTTCTCAAAAGAAAACGAGGGTAATGCCCAAGGTGGGAGCGGATACTCCTGCACCGACTCGAAGCAAAGAGAGAGTTTTTGAAGCTTATCAAGTGCCGGCGGTGAGTCAGACCTTTGCAGAGCCCCCGGTGCAAGAGCTCGATTTTGATGAAGGGGCTTTACACAGTCAAAGTGAACTTTTGCAAAGTCAGCTGGCAAATTTTAGGGTAAAGGGCAAGGTGGTTCACATCACCACAGGCCCGGTGATTACGCGTTTCGAAGTCGATTTGGCTCCGGGGGTGAAAGTTTCTAAGGTTTCAAGTCTCTCTGATGATCTCGCCTTGGCGCTTCGCGCGAAGTCGGTGCGAATTTTAGCGCCAATTCCAGGCAAGAGTGCGGTGGGAATAGAAATTCCCAATCCTAAGCCCCATGTGGTTTACTGTCGCGACCTTCTCGTGCATCGCAATTTTTCGCAGAGCGAAAAAGAAATTCCAATAGCCTTAGGCAAAGACATAGGCGGTTCGCCCTATGTGATGGATTTGGCTAGAGCTCCCCACCTTTTGATTGCCGGGCAGACGGGTTCGGGAAAATCGGTTTGTATTAACACGATTATGGCTTCGATTTTAAGCTCAAAATCTCCCGACGATTTACGCCTTATTTTGGTTGACCCCAAGGTTGTTGAACTCAAGCCCTATGAAAATATCCCCCATTTACTCGCTCCGGTAGTGACAAATCCTGAGGTTGCTGTGCAAGCGTTGAAGTGGGCGTGTTTTGAGATGGATCGCCGCTATGACGTGCTGGCTAACGCGCGAGTGAGAAACCTTGAAGGGTTTAACAAAAAATTTGCGGCGAATCAATTGGTTGATTTGGTCGATCCCGAAGACCACAAAAAAATGCCTGTCATTGTGATCATCATCGATGAGTTGGCAGACTTGATGATGGTTGCGGGCAAAGAGGTTGAAATTTCGATTGCTCGTATCGCTCAAAAGGCGCGTGCAGTGGGAATTCACCTGATTTTGGCGACTCAACGCCCTTCGACAAATGTCATTACAGGAACGATCAAAGCGAATTTGCCGACTCGAATTGCTTTTAAAGTGGCCAGCCAAATAGATGCGCGCACCATTATGGATCACGCTGGGGCCGAAAAACTTTTGGGTCGTGGGGATATGCTCTTTAAATCTATTTCTGACGAAGAACCGGTGAGAGTGCACGGTGCCTTTGTCAGTGACGATGAAGCGGAAAAACTTGCAGAAGAATGCTCTAGACAGCATGTCAATTATCCCATGTTAGAGTCTTTTGATTTTGAAGGGACAGAGGGCGAAACAGAAGAAGACATGGGGCCTCGAGATGATAAATTTCACGAAGCTGCAGAGTTGGTTGTGCACCTTGGATCGGCTAGTGCTTCGGTATTACAACGCCGCTTAGGTGTGGGATACGCCCGCGCGGGTCGTTTAATTGATCAACTCGAAGGCGCAGGTGTTGTCGGTAGAAGCAAAGGATCTAAGGCAAGAGATGTGCTGATGGATGAGTTAGAGCTCAAAAGTTTTTTAAGTGGTGATGTGGATTTTATTGATACTTAAACAAACTGGCCTAATTCACTGGCACTAAAAATAACAACGACCAAGAACCTTATTGTGCTCTGACCCGCAAGTCAAGTGTGAGAATTTTTTTTAATCCAAATGGACCTCAATTTATCGACTGAGTTTAGATAATCAGCTCCAGTCAATCAGACCTGTTTGGACTTTTCCTCTTTGATTTTAAATATTTATGCGTATATTTGCATACATGCATAAAGGAGAAGTATGATTGCATTAGAACTGGTTCCTCATGAAATCGACGCGCTCAAAGAAGAGGCACTGCAGTCGATAGCCGATTTTGGGCACGAAATCCAGTGGATTAATATCCCCGATGTGTTGAGAGTCTCTGTTAGAGCTTGGGAAGCCGCTCGGGTTTTGTTGCAGTGTGGCATTTCTGCAATTCCCCATCTTCGCACCATTGATCGCAGTGTGACAGAGAGTGTAGAAGTGCTAAGGCCTCTTGTCGAATTGGGATTGCAAAAGGTCGTACTTATTTCAGGAGATCCCCCAGAAGACTCCGACTTTGTCTCTTCAGGAGTTACTCCTATTGAATTGGTCAAAGCATTAAAAGAAGCTTATCCCGAATTGCAATGTTATGGGGCTTTAGATCCATATCGGCAATCTTTGCGAGCAGAGCTCGACTATGGCTTGGCAAAACTTGAGGCGGGATTTGACGGCTTGTTTACTCAACCTTTCTTTTGTCCGAATCTTTTAGAGGCTTATTTGAAATACTTTCCCGGAGTGGATATTTGGGTGGGCATCAGTCCGGTGACCTCGAGCGGAAGCCGAAATTATTGGGAAAAAGTTAATAAAGTGGCTTTTCCTAGTGATTTTGAAAGTGGTTTGGATTATGCTGCAAGGCAGGCTAAGACGCTCTTGAACGTGGCAGAAAGATATGGGTGTAACTCTTATCTCATGCCGATCACGATCAAAGCAGAAAAATATTTACCAGAAATTTTTTCAAAAGGGCGTAAAAATACATAAAATAAAAGTGCTTACAAAAGCCGTAAGGGAATTGTAAGTATTTAGTGGATACGGTTTTGATGATCACAGCATATATTAGACTAGCATAGTTTTATGGAACGGGGATATTTCACTTTATGAAATGGTATCGTATGCTCTTGGGCACGGCTTTGGTCTTGTCTTTTGTTTTGTTCAATTTCTACTTAGGAGTTGAGCATTGGAGCATTTGGGCAGCGGAATTGTTGTTTACTTTGGCCGCTGGCTTTCTTTTAAATCCCATTGAGCCTGAAGTTCGCGAGGTGATTCATCGCAAAACCCTTGAGCTTCCTAAGTTGGCTCAGGCAGATCACTACGTTTCAGAAGCAGATAAAATTCGTCAGCGTCTTGAACTGGTCATTGAAGGCACCAATGATGGAATATGGGATTGGAACATTTTAACCAATCAAGTGTTTTGGTCTGATCGAGTTTATAAGATTACGGGGGCCGAGAGAGGTTCTCTTGAAGACTCCTTTGAACCGTTGAAAAATTTGATGGATCCCGAAGATAAAGGACTCTTTGAAAAAGCGTTGCGCAGTCATTTAGTCTATAATACTCCCTTTCACATTGAAGTCAAAATAAGACCCGATACCACTTCACCTTATCGCTATTTTCAGGTGCGCGGCAAAGTAAAACACAATCAAGATGGCAAACCCATTCGCATGGCGGGTTCGATATCAGATATCAATGAACGCAAAAAAGTGGAAAACAAATTGCGTCATAACGCTTATCATGATTCAATCACCAATCTTTACAATCGCAATCGCTTTATTCAAATGTTGATGGATCTACAAACGAGAGCCTTTGATTCTGAAGATCGTATTTTTGCAGTGATTTTTCTCGATATCGACAATTTTAAAAACGTAAACGACAACCACGGTTATTCAACCGGAGACCAACTTTTACAAGAGATGGGAGGTCGTTTAAAGGCTTGCTTGCGCGAGGGCGATGAGATTGCCCGAATAGGGGGAGATGAGTTTGTCATTCTGATTTCTCGCATTCGTCACAAAGGAGATGCGACTCAACTGGCGTCTAAGGTCAGGGTGGCTTTACAAAAGGCTTTTATCATTAATCGCAAGGAATTTGTGATTTCGGCCTGTCAAGGCATTTTGTTTAGCTCTGAGTCAGATGGAGGAACAGAAATGCTTTTGAGAGATGCCAATACCGTAATGGGAATTGCCAAACGCAAAGGTCATGGCGTCATAGAGGTGTTTAAGAAAGAAATGCGCGAGGATATTCAAGCGAAATACAAACTTGAATACGATTTGAATCACGCCATTAAGCGCAACGAACTTTATCTCGTTTATCAGCCCATCTATCGGTTAAGCGATAATCGATTGATGGGGTTTGAAGCCTTGATTCGTTGGCAGCACAATGAAATAGGAAACATTCCTCCGCAAAAATTTATCCCTTTGGCTGAAGAGACTGGATTAATATTGCCCATTGGAGAGTGGGTTTTTCGAACCGCGTGTCAACAGATGAAAACATGGCTCGATCAAGGTTACGAGCTTGAATTCATGTCGATAAACGTGGCGGCCCCTCAACTGTATTTGCAAGACATATCGAGTTTTATTCGACGGGTGGCCAGCGATGTTCAACTTGATTATAAATACATCAAAGTCGAAATTACCGAGTCTGCCGCAATGAATGATGTAGAAAAAACCATTCAAACCTTAAGAGAAATCTCAGATTTGGGAATTCGAATCAGCATTGATGATTTTGGTACGGGTTATTCGTCTTTATCTTATCTCAAACGCTTTCCTATCAATACTCTCAAGGTTGATCGTTCTTTTGTCACAGATATCCCCAATGACCAAGATTCAATGAGCATTGCCTCGACGATTATAGCGATGGCAAAAACTTTAAACCTCGACATCATTGCCGAGGGGGTCGAAGAAAAAGCTCAAATTGATTTCTTGATTGAGAATGATTGCGACTATGTACAAGGTTTTTATTTTAGCAAGCCCTTGTTTGTTGAAGAAACGCAAGTCTTGCTAAAAAATGAATCTGAAAAATTTCGCGCAATCGCCAATGGCTAAGATACGCGCTGGATATTGGGTAGAGGTTTTCTTTGTCTTGTTGGCTTTACAGCCTGTTTTGGCACAACCCAATATGCAAACGATGGATTCGCTCTATGATCATTGGATCTCTACTCCCGATAGCCTGAACATCACCCTTGCTGAGAGCGATCAAGTGCCGCTCAAGGTTTTTGTGGACATACGCTCCCGACGAGAGCAGCAGGTATCAATGATTCCTGGTGCGATCACTCTTAAAGAATTTGAAAAACGTTTTGATGAGAATAGGTTAGGGGATACACTCTATATCGCTTATTGCACAGTAGGCTACCGTTCGGGTTTGTTTGCCGAAAAATATCGTGCAAAAAGGGTGAATGTGATGAACCTACGCGGTGGGGTGCTTGCTTGGGCTCAAGCCCATCGTCCCTTTTGGGACGAATCGGGCAAAGAAACTCTGCGTCTCCACGTTTACGACAAACCTTGGGATTTTGTTCCCCCTGAGTATGAGTCGACTTATTGAACTTGAACCATAAATCATTTACAGTCGATAACGAAGAAAACTCAGATCAGCCGTTTAAGCTTTTTAAGGCATCGGTGGCTTTTTGCAATATATCTTCTTGATTGGCGAGTTTTTCTTTTTCAAAAGCCACCACTTGAGCTGGTGCTCCACTTACAAATTTTTCGTTAGAAAGTTTTTTCTGTAGAGAAAGAATGAAGGTTTGGGTTTTCTC
>JBNKYI010000090.1:0-8644 GCA_050300815.1 Fibrobacterales bacterium | reverse complement strand
TTGATGGTCATCAAGTGAGGATCTCCAGGGCCAAAACCGATGAGAAAGACTTTGGGCTTTTCGATGGGAGGACAAGTCAAGAGGTTGCGGATGCGATCTCGCCATTGAATAGACTGGCGGTAATCTCCAGTTTGTGTCGACACGGTGAAGGTCAGTTGATTGTGGTGCCAAGTGGCAGGAGACTTAAAGTCAGATTGATCTTTGAGATCACTTGCAGTGCACAATATTCCCCTTGCTCGGCAATCTCTTAAAACACTGGCATTAACCGCAGGAGAATCGGTGTAGCTGTAAACGAGATCAATGCCCTCAAGGTCGCCTGCTTCATAGGGTTTAGAAAGTAATGTCAGTGGCAGCGACCGAAATTCAGCTCGAATTTCTGGGGCGACCACGGTAATTGAGGCGTCATAGGTTTCACAAAGCTCTTGGCTTTTGCGCAGAGCTGCAGGGCCGCCTCCAACAATTAAAACTTTGCGGTGGGCAATGCGGTATAAAAGAGGGAGATAATCTCTAGACATTTTTCTTTCGAATGGCTTGGCCACTTTGATCGTAGTGAAGTCCGCATTCTTTGCTGTCGGGCATTTCCCACCACCAGCGGCCGGCGCGAATATCTTCACCGGGTTCAATGGCCCGAGTGCAAGGGGCGCAACCAATTGAAGGAAAACCTTTGTCGTGCAGTTTGTTATACGGAATTTTTTCTGCCTTGACCGCTTGCCAAACGTCTTCTTCAGACCACATAAGCAAAGGATTGATTTTGTAGAGACCGAAGTTGTTGTCCCATTCGATAAGGTGCATATCGGTGCGAGTGATCGATTGAGCGGCGCGCAGCCCGGTAATCCAAGCATCGGCTGTGTTGAGCAGTTCTCTCAGCGGTTCGAGTTTGCGGGCATTGCAACAGGCTTTGCGGTTTTCGATGCTGTAGTAAAAGAGGTCGGGTCCTTGATTTTTGACAAGTTCTCTGATCGATTCGGCTTTAGGAAAGCCAAGCTCGTAATTGAACTTGTATTTGGCCATGGTCGTTTGCATCACGGCGTAGCTTTCGGCGAAGAGTCGCCCGGTATCTAGAGTCAGAATTCTCGCTTGAGAATGGGCTTCAAGCAACCTCGCTGTGAGCAGCTGATCTTCGACGCCTAGACTCGAAGAGAGCAAGAGTTTTTGCGGAGTAAAAGTTTTAAGAGCCCATTGCAGTAGTTCGTTTAGGTCTTTGCCTTCAATCTCTTGGCGATATTGTTCGAGTTTATCCATAGGTCTTCCAGATTGTGGGGCTTTCGCTAGCCCGTGTGCGCAAATAAAGTGGAGCTAAATCTAGCAAACTGGCTTCGAGGAGGGAGGTTTCGCCCTCTGCTGCACTGATATTCGCAGCAATATTTCGCGACAGTCTCGTATTAAATTGTCGGGTTAGAGGCATTTTATGCTGAAGGTAACTTCAGCTGTAAAACCCAAAATTCTGCAGGCGACCACTTTCCCCCTTGGCAGGGAACGGGTTTTAAGGATTTCTTTTTTTGGCGAGATTGAATTTCAACGCCTAAAGCGATTAGACCTCTAGGCACGTTTTCAATGGGGGCGCCCGGATCAATCCACAGCTCCATGGGAATTCCTCTGGGCAGCTTTGCGATTTCAACTTGGGCCTTTGCGAGATTATTCGGGCAGGTAACTCCTCGCAGGTCTCTAAACCCCCCTTGGCATCCCATTAGGTCGAAGGGAGCGGTGATCGGATGAAGCGCAAATTGCTGAAAGAGAGAAAAAAATCGCCCTCGGTGTAGAAGGCAAGTTTGAGGATCATCAAGCGTTTTTTGCCAGAGGGCCTCTCCATTCCATTCTTTGGGCAGAGAGAGCTGAGAAAATATTTGAGAAAGAGAGAGATTAAAGGGGGGCGCTAAAAAATAGTCTAAAATTTTTGTAAGAATTTGCCCCTGCCATTCGACTTGGGGGATGGCGAAAAACCAAGATTGCATCTGTTCCCAACTTTTGGGAAGAGCGAGTGGCGGGAGTTTTAAGTTCAAAATTTTCTATTCTTTTTCGGCCAGTGACTTGGCCTAAATTTTAGCAAACAAGGCAGTTGTTTTTGATGTGGTCTACTTATTTTCTGTATAGTGTCTATTCTCTTTGCGGCTTGGGCTTATTGGTTTATGGTCTTAACACCTATTTTTATCTGCAGCGTTTCTTATTTCATCGCTCGAAGACTCCTGAATCTCCTCTTTTAGGGACTGCAGAAGATTGGCCTGTCGTATTAACTCAATTGCCTGTTTATAATGAAGCGAACGTCATAGAGCGTTTGTTACAGTCGGTGACGGCGATGGATTACCCTAGAGAACGCCATTTTATTCAAGTGCTTGATGACAGCACGGATGGGTCAGAAAAACTAAGCAAAGAGTGGGTAGAAATTTTCAAAAATGAAGGTTATCGCATTGAGTGGGTGCACCGAGTAAATCGCGCAGGCTACAAAGCGGGGGCGCTTAAAGAAGGTTTAGCGCGTTCTTTTGGAGAAAACGCTGAATTTATAGCCATGTTTGACGCGGATTTTTTGCCTACAAAAGATTTTTTAAAAAGAGCTTTGGGGGCTTTAATTTTGCAAGACTCTTGGGCGTTTGTGCAGGGAAGGTGGGGGCACCTCAACGGAGAAAAAAGCCTGTTGACCCTTGCTCAATCGGTGGGAATTGATGGCCATTTTGCTGTTGAACAAGTCGTGCGTAGCCAAAATTCACTTTTCATGAATTTTAATGGTTCAGGAGGAATTTGGCGCCGCCAGGCGATACTTGATGGAGGCAATTGGGAGGCAGACACCTTGACTGAAGATCTCGATCTCAGTTATCGAGTGCAGCTTAAAGGGTGGCAGTGCGGGTATTTGAACGATCTAGAAGTTCCCGCCGAAATCCCTGAAGAGATCAATGCATTTAAACAACAGCAATACCGCTGGGCAAAAGGCAGTTTTCAAACTGCTCTAAAGATGTTGCCCAAGGTGTGGGCCTCAGACAAGTCTTTGGTGGCGAAGTGGTTTGCTTTTATTCACCTCACGCACTACGGTTTGCATCCGTTGATGCTAGCGAGCGCAGTTTTGAGCGTTCCTGTGCTTTTTCTTCCTCCACCCCCAGCGTTTCACACTTGGTTCGGTCTCTTTTTAATACCGGTTTTGCTTTCGACGATGGCTCCCTCTTTGCTTTATCTCGTCGCACAAAAATCGCTTTATCCTGAGCGTTGGAAGAAGAGACTTCTCGTTTTACCTCTGCTGGCGAGTTTTGGGGTGGGCTTGGCGGTGAACAACAGCAGGGCCGTTTGCAGCGCGTTGTGCGCGCGTTCATCGGGTTTTGTGCGCACTCCTAAAAAGGGAGATCAGCTCAAGGCGATTTATCGATCAAAATTTCCCAAAGAGGCTATTTTAGAAGGCGGGCTAGGAATTTTTTGCTTTTTTGCTCCTTTGATTTTATGGATGAGAGAAGGAAGTTTGACGGGGGGGCAAAAAATGGTCATTCCCTTTTTATTGCTCTACAGTTCGGGCTTTTTGACCGTTTCAGTTTTGTCTCTGTGGCATTGGTGGGGGCAAGAAAGAACAATAAAATCTCAAATCCCCTCTGCAATTGTTGAAAGAACCCACCCCACTTAATACCTTTTGTTCACAATTCAATATCAACCTGAGGGATATGGATAATGAAGAAGAAGTTATTGATCATTTTATTGGCCGAATTGGCTCTTTTTTTAAATGCTTGTGGAAGCTCGGATATTGACATGGACAATATTCCCAACAAGATGGACGAGTGCCCTGAAGAGGCTGAAGATATGGACGGCTTTCAGGATACCGATGGTTGTCCTGACTTAGATAATGACAAAGACGGGGTTCCAGATACAGAAGATAAGTGTCTTTTTGTTCCTGAAGACCGCGACGGCTTTGAAGATACCGATGGTTGTCCTGATAAAGACAACGACGGAGATGAGATCCCCGACACCAAAGACAAGTGTCCTAATGATCCCGAAGACAAAGATAATTTTGAAGACATGGACGGTTGCCCTGAACTAGACAATGACAAAGATGGCGTCGTGGATACAGAAGACAGATGTGTCTTAGATCCCGAAGACCTTGATGGCTTTGAAGATACCGACGGTTGCCCCGAGTGGGATAACGACCAAGATGGCATTCGGGATAATTTTGACAAGTGTCCCAACGATCCTGAAAATTTCAATGGTAAAGACGACGAAGACGGTTGCCCCGATGTGGGTATTGAGCCTTTGGCCGAAAACTTTGAGCTGCCCGTTCGCTTTAGAACAGGAACTGCTGAGTTGACCTTTGAATCGGTGATTATCCTTGAAGAAAACATCGTTAAAAAATTGGTGGCTTATCCTAAACATGTTCTTTATGTATTCATGTATATGCCTAAAGTTGAGATGGATATGGAAACCTATCTCAAATTGCTTAACGACAGAACGCAAGTTGTTGTTGATCTACTTGTTTCTAAGGGAGTACCCAAAGAACAATTAAGAACCCGCACGGTGACCGAAGAGTTGTTTAACTCGAAAATGGGAACAGAAGACGACTTTAGCCAAGAACGCAAAGTGCGTTTTATGCGCAAGTAAGACGAGAGCTTTGTTGAGAATAAAAAATCCACCGACTGAGTCGGTGGATTTTTTATTAGGTCGCATTTGTAAGTCTTGTAAGCCTTTTTTTTAAACAACGACCAATGGGTACGTTTCAAATGGAGTGACTATGAAGTATTGGCTCAGTCTGTCTTTTTTTGCATTTATAGCTGTAGTGAGTGTGATGAACCCTTTAAAAGGATATAGTGCAGAAAAAGATCACGCAGGTAAATGGGTAGACTACACCCTTAGTGAATTAAAGGAATCAGATATGGACGAACTAAAAAAGGCGTATTTTGCCGGAGGGTGTTTTTGGTGCATGCAACCTCCTTTTGACGCGACTCCTGGTGTAAAACAAACGCTGGTGGGATATACGGGAGGAACTGAAGAAAATCCGACTTATCACGATGTGGGATATGGAAAAACACATCATGCCGAAGCCATCGAAGTGGTTTATGATCCCAAAGAAGTTTCTTATTCTGAATTGGTTAAGGTTTTTCTGTTTAATATCAACCCCGTGCAAGAGGGTGGGCAGTTTGCTGATCGCGGGCCTCAGTATCGCACAGAAATTTTTTATAGCGATGCAACTGAAAAGGCCGTGGCCGATTCGGCTCTCAAAGATATCGGAGAGAGAGGACCCTTCGCCGGTCAAAAAATAGCGGTGCGCGTGAGTGCTGCGGGGCCTTTTTATCCTGCAGAAGACTACCATCAGAAGTACTATCAAAAAAATTACGACCACTATAGCCGTTATAAAATTGGCAGTGGTCGCGCAGGGTTTATCGAATCTTATTGGAAGCCCTTAGACAGCTTGCATACGGTCTTTAGAAAATAGCCATTGCTCCGCAGAAGCGGAGCAATGGGATTTAAGCTTCTTTATAGGCGGTGACGATTTCGTCGACTGCCTTTTTGCCGTCGGCAAAAAACATCAAGGTGTTTTCCATCGCAAAGAGAGGGTTGTCTATTCCTGCAAAACCTGCACTGAGAGATCTTTTAATCACGATGACGGTTCGAGCCTGATCCACATTGAGAATGGGCATTCCCGCGATAGGATTGCCAGAGCTTTCGCGCCCTAAAGGGTTAACAACGTCATTGGCGCCGATCACTAAAACGACATCTGTATTGGCAAAAGTGGGGTTGATTTGATCCATTTCTTTGAGTTTGTCATAAGAGATGTTTTCTTCGGCGAGAAGCACGTTCATGTGCCCGGGCATGCGGCCGGCAACGGGGTGAATGCCAAATTCCACTTCAATTCCCTCGGCCTCCATCGCTTCAGTCAATTGACGTACAGCGGTTTGCGCTCTTGCTACTGCGAGGCCGTAGCCAGGAACAAAAACCACTCGGCGCGCCGTTTTGAGAATCATGGCGATTTCATCGGCGCTGGTTGACTTGACTTTGCCCGAGTAAATATCTCCTAAATCTTCCATTGCCTCAGCGCCGCCCATGCCTCCGAAGAGCACATTGGCCAGAGAGCGATTCATCGCCTTGCACATGATTTGAGTTAAAATGATTCCGCTGGCACCCACTAGAGAGCCGGCAATGATCAAGATCGAGTTGTTGAGCACAAAACCAGTTGCTGCAGCGGCAATTCCCGAATAAGAATTTAACAGAGCGATCACAATGGGCATGTCGGCACCCCCGATAGGCAGGGTAAGCAAAAGACCTAAAAGCCCCGACAAAGCCAGCATAATCCAAAAGTAAAGCAAGTTATCAGGAGAGAGGATTGAGAGCCCGGCACTTGCCAAAATACCCAATGTCACGATCACTTTAATGATCTGATCTCCTTTATAGCGCAGAGACTTTTCACTAACAATCCCCTGAAGTTTGCCAAAGGCGACGAGAGAGCCTGTGAAGGTTAGGGCGCCGATCAAAGCCGAAGCGGCAGTGGCAATAACGAATTGAAGATCAAATTCGAGGGTTTCGTTAACTTGAACGAGGCCCTCGGTCAATCGCCCTTCAGCGCGTCCTGAAATGGCCTCCATAATAGCGACGACGGCAACTAAAAAAGAAGCGGCTCCGCCGAAACCGTTAAAAAGCCCTACCAGTTGGGGCATAGCGGTCATTTGAATTTTTTGAGCGGCGACAATGCCCGCAATAGAGCCGACCAAGATAGAGCCAATGATCCATGAGGGTGAAATGATTTGGTTTGAAATCAGAGTCACCAAAACAGCGAGAAACATGGCGACGGCTCCCAAAATATTTCCTCGCACGGCGGTTTTGGGATGGCCGAGGTCTTTAATTCCTACAATGAAAAGGACAGCTGCAATTAGATAAACGATGTTAGATACGGTGTTCATTTTAGTCTCTTTTCTTGAATTTGTTTAACATTCTGTGTGTGACTAAAAATCCACCGACCACGTTAACGGTGGCAAATACTAAGGCGATTGAGCCGAGTAGCGTACTTGAAAAATGACTTCCCGTTCCTGTGGCGATGAGGGCTCCGATGATCGTAATTCCCGAGATGGCATTTGAGCCCGACATAAGGGGCGTGTGCAGAATAGGGGGAACTTTATTGATAAGTTCAACGCCCAAAAAAATGGCTAAAACAAAAATGGTAATGAGTGCGAGAATGTCCATATTATCCCTCTCCTGCAATTAAGAAAGCAAATGATTCGATTAAGACTTTGGCATCGCCGATGAGATGGGTGGCTTCGACGATATCATCTGAACCCTCGGCTTTGAGAGTTCCGTCTTTTTCAAATAGGTTGAAGAAATAATTTTCAAGGTTTTTAGAAAAGAGCTGACTCGCGTGATAGGCGAGAGTTGACGCGACATTTTTAGGAGCAATGATTTTAATTCCGTGACAAATGACGCTTTCGCCGAGCACAGAACCTTCGCAGTTGCCTCCTCTTTCGGCGGCCAAATCAATGACAACAGAACCGATACGCATTTCTTTGACCATTTCTTTGGTGATTAAGAGAGGCGATTTTTTACCGGGAATCGCGGCCGTTGTGATGACGGCATCGCTTTCGCGCAAAACTTCAGTTAAAAGTTCTCTCTGACGGGCGTAAAAGGCATCGTCCATGACCTTGGCATAGCCATTGTCTCCACCAGAATCACTGGTGTCTAGTGGCATTTCTACAAACTTTGCACCCAAGCTGAGAACTTGTTCTTTAACCTCGGGGCGCACATCATAAGCACTGACAACTGCCCCCAAACGTTTAGCGGTGGCAATGGCTTGCAATCCAGCCACCCCGACACCTAAAATAAAGACCTTAGCGGGAACAATGGTGCCCGCTGATGTCATCATGAGAGGAAACATTTTAGGAAGCTCTGCAGCAGCTAAGAGAGCGGATTTATAGCCGACGAGGTTGGCCATTGAAGACAGTACGTCCATGCTCTGAGCTCGAGTCGAACGAGGAATAAGCTCAAGACTATAGAGGTGAGCCTTGCGACTGTGATAAACTTTAAAAATGGGATGACTTTGATAAGGATCGAGCATGCCGATGATGAAACACCCTTCGCGTAGCGATTGCATTTCTGCGACTAAACCTTCATGGGCATTTGCCCCGGCGCGGATCATAAATAGAGCGTCGGCGCTGGCGATGATGTCTTCGCGTTTGGCAGGGCTTGCGCCTGCTTGCGAATATTGAGAATCCTCATAACCAGAGGCAGCTCCTGCACCGGCTTCAAATACAACCTCATGGCCTGCTTTAATTAACTTGCTGAGTTGAGCGGGAATGAGAGCAACCCTATCTTCATCGGGGTGCCGTTCCTGCAAAAGACCTATTTTCACATTAACTCCTGTGCAAATCTCAAAATACGACTTTATGTCTATTCGGTAACAATCGTAATAATTCACCCATCTATTTAGATATAAAGCCTTATCATTCAATAAAAAGAATGAAGAGTTTTCGGACTTTTTGACATTTTTCGAGCGTTTTGGCGTACGCTATGACTTTTTGACACATGCGTGTGGAGCGCGTGAATATTTGCAAAGTGGCCCCTTATCAGGGTGATGATCTGGCGATGCTTTGAGGGATGATGGCGTTGCAGCTGATAACAAAAAAGGGGCTGTCTCAAAAGTTTTGAGATAGCCCCTTTTTTTGTTTCCATAAATGATTTGATTCTCTATTGTTTAGAT
>JBNKYI010000089.1:0-8690 GCA_050300815.1 Fibrobacterales bacterium | reverse complement strand
AAATTAATATTTGGAACTTTTTCTCCAGACTCTATATATTTTTTCTTATTGACGACGCTCCCTAGTAGTATATAAATATCTTCCAATCCCATCGGATCCAACCCATTCATTCCCTGATTGCCGATGAAGCGAAATAAATTAATATCCCCAGCGTCATACCTAATTGGGTCTTTCGAAATCCACCGACCAATTTCGGGACTCATCCAACGATTTCGATAATAATACAACCCAATATTGCTATCCCATTCTCTGCCTTGAAAGAAGATATTATTTAAAGTGGACTCTGAAATCTCATTGCCTAGGTTATCAAATACCTTAACATTACCAAAAGCATCAATCGCATAAGATTCGACAAGATCGCCTGAGGTATTGGTTAAGGCTTCGAAATTAAAGTTCACCCCACGCAGTGGATAATAACCCACCCCATCGGCCTCATAATAAAGCAATTCATCAATGTAATCTCCATAAACAAAAGACTTCAACGAGCTACCTGTTCTCTCTTCTAACACTTGCCAACCGTCATAGATAAATTCTGTGGTTTGATTAAGGATATTATTAATATAGACCTTTTTTTCAACTCGACGGTTAAAGGCGTCATAAGAAAAGTTGATATTTACATCACCAGCGCTTACTGACTCCAAAAGACCATCCACAGTCCACGTCAAAACCTTCGACCCATCAGAAATCAAGTTCCCTATCTCATCATAACCCAAACTCGTCGTCACCCCGCCTTCAGAAATATTCAACACCTCATTTGCCGACGATGCCACGCGTGTTTGCCCATTATAGCTCAACCAATTCCCACGAGAATCATAAGACCAACTGTTTAGAGCAGATTGGATGAAGTTTGCCATTTCTATTCTTTAACAGCAACATAACTCAGGAATTTACACTCATACATTCTATTATCAATTTTATAATATAGAGGTGTGTAAATTTCAATTTCTGAATAAAAGCCAACTTCAGAATGAAAATGAATAAAATAGCACTCCCCTCTGTTTAAAGTTATCTCATTAATACTTGCCCCTCCACCAGATAAAATATCCCACTCTCCTTCTATAAAGGAACCTTTTAATGACAAAGGTAACTGAAGAGAAATTGAATCTTGATTAGCACAAACCCCAGCAAATCCATCGAAATCTCCAGATTGAGCTTGAAGCAATTCAAGAGGACAATCTGAAAATACAGACGCAAAACTAATTAACAAAAAAAACAATATCTTATTTTTCATTTCCCACATTTAAAGTCCTTTTCAAACTGTTTTTTTAATTCATTAACTGAAGTACCTGAATTAATTCTTTCTTTAGATATGTTCTTTGCATCACTTTCATCCCATATATTCTGTTGCTCTATTAAATGCAAAAATTTGTTTTGTAAGTTCACCCACGCCTCAGCTCTTATAGCATCACATTCGCTTGGATCTTCTGGACATTTATCTATTGTGTATTCAACATTCCATGAGCTATTTCCATATGTATTATAAATATCAACATGCTTTTGCTCATGATCTGTTAAAGATGGATCATTCCCATTTTGATCTTCAACATAAGTGATTTTTGTTGATAAATACAACTGAATCGTATACGTGAGAGATGTTGATTTAACTGGTTGCCCATCAGCTCTGCATGTTGAACAGGTTTTTTGCCCCCATTTTCTAGAGGTTAAACTAAAACTTGCACTCGCTTTTGATGTAGCATTTACATATCCATCATAATCTTCCAATCCCATCGGATCAAGATTATTCAACCCATTATTGTTAGTAAAACGAAGCAAGTTCAGATCTCCAGCATCATACCTCAACGGGTCACGAGATATAATTAGTGACCCTCTACGCGAAAATTTTTCTATAAAGGGATTTTTTTCAAAACCCCCTTTGTGACCTTCTAAATTTATTCGATTAACCGCTACCATGTCCTGAAAGTAGTTATTTATCCTCGAGGGTGAAACCTTTTTAATAAGTCGTGTAAGAGCTCATTATCAACTTGAGCGTAAATTGTGGTCGTATAAGGATCTTCATGGCCCAAAAGCTTCTGCAAAACGAGAGTGGGGCAACCATTTTTTAGCATATGTGTGGCGCAGGCGTGCCTTAACTGATGCAGGGTTAACTCTAACTTTAAGGAGGCTCTAAGTGTCATATCATAACTTCCTGAGCCAAGCCGTTTTCCACCCCTTGATAAGATCAAGGCCTCTTCAAATGGGTTTTTCTTTAATAAAATCTCTCTTCTTTCGGTGTCAATATATCGTTGCAAAATCTTCTTAACCCCAATACTCAGTGGCACAAGTCTTTCTTTATTTCCCTTGCCTAAGATTCTTAAAGAGTCTCCTTTTATATCAGCAGCGTTTAACTTTCTAATCTCTGAAACCCTTAACCCACAACAATAAGCAAGCTCTAAAATAGCTCTGCTTCTAAATGGATGAAACTTGGCATTTTCTGCAATCTGCAATGCTTGATCTATCTCTTCAATAGATGGAGAAAGCCTTACTCCAGCACTCGGCTTTTTACCGATTATCTCTTCAGGAAATGGATTGACTAAAAAGTAACCCTCTTTATAAAGCCATAAAAAGAAACGCTGTGCCGACTGTTTTCTATAATGAATTGTCAAGGCCGCTAATTTTTGACGACTCATTTCAAAAGACCATGAGATCATTATCTCTTTAGTGACTTCATAGGGCTGCGTTATCTTTAAGCGGCTAAAAAAAGAAAGAAGGCTATTTAGCCTTCCCTTTTCTGCTTCATAAGTTCGCCTTGCTCTCTTTTTTAACTTATATGTTTTTAGATACTCAACGACATATTTTTTCACCTACACACTCCTTAACTCTCTTGGATGATATTTCTTTTGGGCCAGCTTCAAATCATTGATATCGACCCTTGTATAAATCTCTGTGGTCTTTATTTGTTCATGCCTTAAAAGCTTTTGAATAAGTCTTAAATCAGCTCCATTTTTAAGAAGGTGTGTCGCACAAGAATGCCTTAACACATGAGCCGATACTTCTTTTTCAATTCCCGCTCTAATGGCATAAAGCTTAAGCTTTCGATTGACGCCATGATGATAAAGTTTGCTCCCGCTCTTAGATAAAAAAACCAGTTCTTCACTACTTTGTTTTAAAAGCTTAGGGCGACCAAAGACAAGATAATTTTCTAAAGCCGCTGCTGCTTTATCGCCAAATGGAATCAATGCCTCTTTAGCTCCTTTGCCCTTGACTATTAAGTTTTGAGACTTAAGACTTATCTTATTCATCTTAAGATTTCTAAGCTCTTCATTTCTTAAACCACTTGAATATAAAAGCTCGATTATCGCTCGATCTCTAAGACCCAAATCTGTTTCTAAATCAGGTTGCTTTAAAAGAGACTCTACCTCCCAAATTTCTAATACTGCTCTAGGTAAACCTCGTCCACGACTTGGAATTTCTAAGCCCTCTGTAGGATTGTGATAAATTTTGCCACTCTTATGGAGATACTTAAAGAAGGTCTTCAACGTGCCCATCTTTGAACTAATAGATGAACTCGCATATAGCTTACCACTTTCTAAGGGCCTCGACAGACTGCTTTGATAATTCATAAGCTCTTTAAGCCCTATATCTTGGATCTCATAAATACCTTCTTGCTCTAATTTCTTTAAAAAAATCTCAACCACCTTAGGATACTCTTTGGCCGTCCTTAGACTTAACGCCCTGGACAAAAGGTATTCTTCAAACTGAATGAGCAAAACTCTACTTTCATGCTTAAGCATTAGGACCTCCTTGTTGTGTGCTTAAAGCTGTGGCAGTTTATTGGCCACTCGCCATAAAATGAGGAATAAGCGCTGAGCTCGTTTTTACATAATCTGTTTTATGCAAAACTCTTTTCGCCTTATGTTTCTTATCCGCCTGCGAGCTACGTGAGGGCTCTTCGGCGGGCGGTGTTGAGGCTCAAGAGTTACGGCGGCTTCGCGGGCCTTCGTCATAAAACGAGATTATGTAAACCAATAAATTATAGGTGTGTGCCGTAGGCACTCACCCTGCCACAGCTCTTAAAAGCATTTCATCTTGAGGCCTGGGTGAAGGGCAAAATCGGCCGAAGGCTGTTTTTGAACAAACCTATAACCCGTAGTTTGCATAATGCCGTTTATGCGGTTGCCCGCGAAGCCGCAACTTAAGTCTAGTCGCTTACTTTTCATTTAAGAAAGACTTTGCATAAACTGCATTATGTAAAAGCGAGCGCAGACTCCTTTGATAAGTCGAAGCGAGCGTCTAAAGGGCAGGCCTCAAGCAAGATTATTTTTTTTACCCCCCACCTTTTCTCCAAAATCACCACAAGGTCGAATAAAATCCGCTCTAGCCCTTGTCCTGTCTACACTTAACCTTGTGAGAAGCTTCTCACAAGGTCTCACAAGGTTCCACAAGGTCCGCAAGGTTGGCTCAACCTTTGAGAAGTTCAGCTAGCTTTGTTTCATCAGTTAAAATCAAATTCTGGCGTGTATCGCTACAAACGTCTATCTGCAACTCGTAAGTAATAAGACTTCCATTTTTACCAGAAACACGCTTTATATATTCAAGCTCTTCTAATTGATCGAGGCCTATTCTCACATTCCAATTTGACCAGCCTGAAAAGTCTCTAAGCTCACGCCTTGTAAACAAGGCGTCTCCCTCTTTGTGTTTAACAAGCTTTGAGATTTCTTCACCTAGTCTTCTGGTATGCGGGGCAAGCTCATCGATGGCATTGGGGAAAAACTCTAACACAAGTTCATTAGCAAGGGCAATGTCTGAGAGCTCTACTTCGATATACTCAAAGGTTTTGCCCTTTTTGCTGTAGGTCTTAATTTCTCTTTGGTACTGATGCAAAAGGGCAATAGAGTTTATTAAGGTCATGTACTTTTTAAACTCTCTACGCATTTGAAGGCGGTCAAAGGGGTATTCTAAAAAGGGGGCGTAATTATTGATTACTTGTATTGGCCTTAAAAGCCGTTGCATATTAGCACACTTTTTTAAAACCTCGCTTTTGTCTTCTGCTTCTAATTGGCCCTCTAAGGTGTAGGCAAGTTTTCGGGCTTCCATTATCTTTTGGGTTTGATCTTCGCTCTCATTAATCGTCAAAATGATAAACCTATTGCGCGTCTCATAATCCATAGATTCAGGGTTAGTCGTTGAGATCAAAATAAACACTGGGCCTTCTACGGTATACTTCTCGGTTTTAAACTTGCCTGTCTTGGGGTCACTTCGAGTTGTGATAAGGCTTAGTCTTTGGCTAGACTGTAACGTTCTTATAGCATAGATGGCCTCGCTCATGCCCTCTTCTTCTTCAATTGCTAGGACTTTATTTTTTAGCCCGTCCTTCTCTTGATAAAAAAGGCTTTGGCCTGTGAGCCTTGTGTATTTCTCTAAAAACTCTTCGGGTACAAAAGAGCAAATCGCATCTTGAAGCGTTGTCTTACCCGCTCCACTTCTTGAAACGATTAACACCCCTAGAGGTTCTTCTAAAAGTCTTGAGATCGTTCCTAAATAGCCCAAGAGCTTGGCCTTCTCTTCGCCAATCATAGACACTTCAAAATCTTTTAAAAGATTTTTTATTAAATCAGGAGACTTTAAAGCCTCTAGTGCTTTATTCTTCTCGGTCTCTGTTAATATGTGAACTTGAGTGCTCTGCTCGACTTCTTTTCTTTTTAGCCGCTCTTCTTCTAATAATCGAATCAGCGTCTTAAGTTCAGATAAGACGATTTCTTCTTTGACCCCTAGCTCGGCAAAAAGACTCTCTGCAAAACGCTGACGATTTTTTGAGTTATAGAGGTCTAGGGTGTCAATATGAAAAAGGTCTGAATCATTTAGAAGACTTGCTCTTAGGGTAAGGCGTAATTTATCAAAACCATCGACTCTAAAACCCTGCAACGCATACTTAATATTTTGGCCTTGGGCAAAAAGAACATCGCCTTCTTCTTGTAAGGTCATATTAGATATTAGACTTTCTTTGAGCTTATCTCTTAGCCACTTTAAAGAGGAGTCTTTTGCTAAAAAGCTATTAGGGTCATGACCTTCAGGTAACTCTAGAATTTTAAAGCTTTGCCCTTGGGCCTTAAAAACTTGAGATAATCGAGCACTCGCCTCACGCCCAGAAGGGTCAGAGTCCATCAAAATATAGACCTGCTTATATTTATTTTCTTTTATAAAGTTTTGATGTTCTTGTGTAAATCCATTAACTCCATATAAAGCCAGTACATCACTAAAACCTTTTTGTTTAAGGCTTAAAGCATCGATGACTGACTCAACTAAAATAAGGCGACCCCCTTCTTTTTGGTGATAGTAGAGCCCTTCTCTTTTGCCTGGCAAATAATAGTGCGACCCTGTGCCTTTAATTTTGCGGCCATATAGGCTTTGAACTTTACCCCCAGCAACTAAAGGAAAAACAACACAGTTTGAAAAGAAGGGTTGGCCCTTATGGGTTAAAACACCAATCTCTTTGAGTTTATCTCTTTGCTCTTTTGGAAGGTTTCTACCAAAATCGACCGGGCAAAAACCAATTTTGTCTAGAGTATGCTCAGGGCTTAGCTCTGGTAATATCTTGCGGCTAGCTAAATAACTTTTGCCTTGACTGTTTGCATTAAAAAGAGAAACCATACTCTCAAAGGCTGTCTCTATAAGGGTTTGACGCTCTTCTTTATTTAAAGAAACATCATGACTGTGATGATGTTCTACTTGATCTTTCAAAACTTTAATATTGGTTTTAATCTGCTCGCCTTTAAAACCCTTTACCTTGTGAAATGCTTCGACAAAACTCACGTCTTCTATTTTTTGCACAAATTGAATGGCATTGCCTTTTTCGCCACAGCCAAAGCAGTGATAGAGATTTTTATTAAAGTCGACACTTAAAGAGGGCTTATCATCTTCGTGAAAGGGGCATTTTAAAAAGTGGTCTTTGCCTTTGGAGACTGGCTCTAAGCCATAGCTTTTTAATAGATAAAAGAAGTCTACCTGAGACTTAAGGGTCTCAATCTCTGCTTGAGGTATCATGTTGGGTTGTGCTTTCTCTCTAAGGTTCTCTCTTTTTGCTTGTGCTTTTTCACTAATGCTTTATTTCTAGTGAAGTAGCTGAGGCGTTCTACACTTGATCAGATCGCGAAGAAGGTTTAGATGAATGCGAAACTCTAAAGGATTGACCTTTAGACTGCCTGTCTTATAACTCACTTCGGTGTGAAGAAGGTTTTCACCTTGAAGAATGAAATAAACGCTGCGACCCTCATAACGGGTGCGAACAAGGCGAGCTCCACTGCATAAAAGTGAAGCACTTTTAAAAATATCCGGGGTCTCTAGCTTTTCTCTCATCTGTTTCTCGAGGTTTTGAAAAAGTTGTCAAGTGGAAAATGAACTTTTATTCATTATTCAAATATATGTACATAATGTACACTATTTAAGAATTATGTACAACCCGTATTATTATTTATACATGAAAAAACCGAATATGATAAAAGAATTTCGCAAAGCTGCCGGCATGACACAGCAAGAATTAGCACAAAAAATTGGTGTGACCAACTCTGCTATAGGTCACTATGAAAGAGGCATTAGAAAGGTTGAGCAGGATAAGCTCTCTATTATAGCTGAGGTTTTTGGCACAAGTATAGATGAAATCCTGGGTGTACGAAAACCAATTATTACTGAGACAAAAAAAGCTCTACACGGGAATAGTAGAGCTGCTCAAATGAAAGAAGTGTTTGAAAAACTGAATCCTACCGACCAAAGAGCCGTTTTAAAAATGGCGAAGAGTTTGAGTCAGTGAGAATAAAGTTATCGCTGATGACTTAACACGCACTGTGAATTAGCACCTGTATAATCGTACTCGGGTATTTTTCCAAAGACGCCAACTGCATCCCCCACAAAGACGCTTGATTCACACTGCCCACATTTCAATAGGATATCCCAACCATCATCTAATTTTTTCACACTCTCAATTGTAAAGACACCTTCACAATAAAAATCTTTTGATGTCCCTTGAATTGCTAGGTCTTTAGCCTCCTCAAGAGTAACCTCATTTGAACAACCAATTATAAAAAGCAGAGTAAAGATCATTTTTCGCATTTACATGTGTCCTTGCCGTTGGAAATACGACCACTTAAACTAACTGGTTGTTTACCACTTATATAAATCTTAAAGGGGTTTGAAGTTTCACTGCACTTTCCGCGTCCGAATGAGGTAAGCGTTTCCGCAAACCAAGATCGATTTGAAATATTGAAATTATAAGTATCATATCCTTGAGATGAACTCGCTGAGCCATCAAAAGAATAAGAACAATCACATTTTACTTGTATATTGCCATCAACCTTTAAGTTATGCCTTCCGACAATATATTTATCTGCTCCCTCAGTTTGCGTCTCGACTGTTTCTGAGAAACTAATCGTTCTATCCGAACAACTTGAGCCAACCTTGTTTAAAACTGCTTTTCTTACTCTCTCGAGATAATTACCCCAATCTATATACGCTATTGATGTATACCAATTATCCTTACCACCAGAACAATAATTATCTAATGCTTTTGTTATCTGCGAATAATCAAACAACCCATACGGATCCAGATTATTCACCGGATCACCATTTTCGAATCTGTAGAGGTTAAAATCTCCTGCATCATAGCCCAAAGGATCTCTAGACATAATTAGTGACCCTCTACGCGAAAATTTTTCTATAAAGGGATTTTTTTCAAAACCCCCTTTGTGACCTTCTAAATT
>JBNKYI010000088.1:0-8710 GCA_050300815.1 Fibrobacterales bacterium | reverse complement strand
GACTGAATTCAAAATCCAGTTGTTTTAAACCTCGAACAATCTTAAACTGCTCTATACGCTCGTCACCATCTAAATCAGCTAAGAAAGAATAAACCCCTTCACCAAAATATTCGAGCGTCAAAACTTGATCCGCTGGCCATAACCAACTTTTATCTGATCCTAATAGATATAACTTTAAATCTTTGCCTTTACCCCAAGGCGAAGACAAACGATTTAATGTGATCTGCCGCTTAGATTGCAATGTTTTTATTGTTTGTACACTGTCAGGAGAGTCCACGAGATGCCCACGACTAAAGTAGCGCTGCCCATACTCATCGTTGTATTTTAGCTCGACAACGTAGAGAGCAGAATCTGTCAAAAGCCACTTATATCGCCCTGATCGGTCCGTTTCGATTTCCGCCTCAGGCGGTTCAGAAAAAGCACTCGCGCGTTGAATATTCACTTGAACGCCTTCTATAGGATTCCCTAAAGAATCTAACACCGTTCCCAATATCGCATTTTGCGTTTCTACACTACTGGGGCCTCCACTTTGCGGATCTGAGCAACTCAATCCCAAAAATGAGATCGCGATCATCATCATATACTTAATCATTCAATCCCCTCATCATTTTCAATTTGTTGGGGTCTTTTATCCCAACGCGCCGTAGGAAATATATTCATATTTAAATGGTAAACTCCATCTGGTTCACCCGATGAGTCTATACACCTTTGAATCTGACGTCTTGTCTCTTTTAATATTTCTTTAATTTCTTCAAAACGCTGTGCATCGACCGCAAAAGTTAACGTCGAAAAATCTCGTTCTTCTTTAGAAAAGCGATCCATCGCTTCTATCCCCTTAACCAACATCTTTTTTTGATAAGAACGAATGGCCTGGTGCACTTCAGCGGCATCTGTACTTAGATGTCTTTCAGAAAGACTGTACTTTGTTTTCTTTTTAATCTGCTGTTTTTTTAACAATCCCAACTGACATTGCAATTCAATGGAGTTTTTTACCTCTTCTATTTTTAAAGGAGGTATCATCCATCGAGCGAGATCCTCAAAACTTTCAGTACCCTCTCTAGCCCCAATTAAACAGCGTAAACTCGTATGATACCAATTTGAAAAAAAGCGAAATTGTTGTTGATCTAAGGTGTTTCGTTCTACGTCTTTGAGAGCCAGCAATTGCAGAGAAATGTTCTCTCTTTCCTCTTCTCCTTTAGCTCTTGATTGCGCAACCAAAAGTCTAAATATTTTCATTTCTCTCCCCTTAAGCTTGAGATCCTTTCCCAAAATCTCGACATAACGCAACGGGAGGTGCTGTTTTTTATGTAGAATGCGATTGAGCAAGGGAGCATCCAATTGTAAACGACTTCCCCATACTCGATAAGAAAAATTAGGATTTGACTTTTTTCTCGATTCGTAAATCGATTTCAAGTAATCCCTATAATCTGTTGTAAACCATAAATTCATGAGATGAATTTATACCCAAAATAGGGATATCAAACCCCCTACGGATTGTTTTAGAGAAAAAATTCATCCACGGGCAAAACTAATGATGACTGCAAATCTTTTGGGGATCCGTATTAAAGCCATTAGGTGCCCGGCTACTGAACTTTCCTTTAGACTCTAAAAACTCAACGAGATCATCCGCAGTCATTTCACTTTTACTACAAGTGTGAAAACGCGTTTGAGCGCCAAATTTTTCTTTTATCGCTTCAACCAATGATTCTTTGGTAAAGCCTTCGCTTCGAGTAAGCATAAAATGCATCACTTCATGGCCATGCACTGATTCTAATTGTGTTTCAGACATAATTTCCTCACTTGGGTATTTAAATGTTAATTTAGATGTAGTCTCAATTTTTATGTGGGATGTTGCCAGAATTGAAGGCGATCAGACAAAATGTCTAAACCAGCCAACGGACTTCAATCGGGCCAGTTGGTAAACTCTCCATATTTCTTATCTTAAGGCGACTATGAAACCTGTTGATATCCAAATATCGTCTGACGAAGTCGAGATTACCGCCATCAGGGCCCAAGGCCCCGGAGGGCAAAATGTCAACAAAGTCTCATCAGCGGTGCAATTGCGTTTTTCAATCCCCCACTCCACCTTGCCCCCTTCATGGAAAGCAAAATTGTTGAGAATCTCAGATCAGCGATTAAGCCAAAACGGCGAATTCATCCTTAAGTGCCAAACTTCGCGAAGTTTTGAAAGCAATAAGAGCGAAGCTCTAATCCGATTGAAAGAGTGGATATTTATTCACACACGAGTTCAGAAAAAGCGCAAACCCACTCGCCCTACAAAGGCCTCACAAGAGAGACGTCGAGAGAGTAAAACCCAGCGCGGTGCGATCAAATCGAGTCGCCGTAGAGTCGATTTCTAACTGAGCTAGGCCTTAAAGCGCACTACCAAATTTTGAAGATCATCGGATTGTTCTTTTAACTCTCTGATGGTCAGTTTGTTGTTTTCTACCCGTAAACTGGCATCAAAAACCTGGGAATGAACCCGTTGAATTTCATCTGAAATCGCTGTCAATTCGATAGAGGCCTCATTGACCTGACCGTTAATACCCATGACAGCTCCTGTCACTTGGGTTAGGTGATTGGCGATTTCTTTCACCGTTGCAGACTGCTCTTCGACCGCAGAAGCGATACCTTGAGAATAATTTTGTACTCCCGCAATTGATTCTTCAATCGCTTCAAAGGCCCCCTTCGTTGCATCAGCAATAACTAGCAGGGATTGCACCTCATTTGTGATCTCAGTTGCCGCCTTTTCGGTCTGATGAGCTAGTTCTTTTACCTCGGCAGCAACCACACTAAATCCCTTTCCTGCTTCACCCGCCGAAGCGGCCTCAATTGAAGCATTAAGTGCTAATAGTTTAACTTGATCAGCAATATCCGTAATCACTTCCATGACTTGTCCTACCGAGCGAGCCGATTGTGAAAGTCTTCCGACGTCTTGCATTGACGAACGCGCCTGACCCGCCGCACTCCCAACAATCGAAGACTCTTTTTGGCAATTCATAGAAACCTCAGAGATCGCAATGCTCATTTCTTCAACTGAAGCATTTATTCCATTTAGATTCTGAGAAAGTTGATTCGAATTGATCGAGATCGTAGAAACACCCGAACTCAATTTAGAAGAATGCCCCGTAACCATCTGGCTTCGATCACTTACGCTTTCGGTGAACTCATTGAGAATCTGAAAATCGTTATTGAGATTGAGAACGATCTCTGATACCTTATTTGAAGTGGTGCGAATATTTAAAATCATTTCTCGCATTTTCATCAAGAAGGTGTTAAAAGCCATGACCATTTGCCCCATTTCATCATTTGACCTCACCCTTAGTTGTTGGGTAAGATCAGCCTCTCCTTCGGCTAAATTCTTAACCATAGCTAGAGTCTCGCGGATGGGTCGGATGAGCGCAACTATACTCCCCCACAGTAAAATAGCTCCTAGTAAAATGGCCCCACCTAGCAAAGCGCCCTGAATCCACTTCAAAGCATCAACTAACTGCATAGCTCCCGTTTGCAATCTCTCCATATCTGAGGTCGTCCAATTTTTCATGCTCTCGATAAATGTTTCCATCTCTTCGAAGTGCTTTGCTCCATCTCCGAGAAAAAGCAGAGAGGCCTCAGAAGAATATCCCGACTTTATCAAAGACAAACCTTCTTTTAAATTGGCTTCCCACTTTTTGCGAGACTTAAGATACTTTTCGATTTCAATCTTCATTTCTGAAGATTCTCCCAAAACGGCAAAAGCCTTTTCAAAAAAGGTGTTGCTCAACGACAAGTTTTCTTGAATTATTTTCTCAATTCTCTCTTGTTCTCGTTCAGGAGCCGAAAGCATATGACGCTCGTCGGCAATCACTTTCTGTAGGTCTCTATCCGCCTCAAGCAAATTCAAAAGAACCGTGAAGGTTGCCTCATTCGATTTGTGAACAATCGCATCAACTTGGTAAAAGCCAAACAAGCCTATTGCCAAACTTACGAGAAGAAATCCAAATGCGATTCCTCCAGAAAGCAACATTTTTTTTACCAAAGACAAGTTTTTGATGAACGACATAAATCCCTCCTGAGACGGATTTATTCTAACATATTTTTTGAGAGAGTAATAAAAAATAACGCTGCTTAAGAGGGCTTTCAATAACTTCGAAAGTCACTGCTTAAAGCAACCCATTTGGAGGAATCGTATAAAGCTTGCCTCTAAATGGGCTGTTTTTTATCACCACGATAAGGGGCCAGTTTAATCGATTCTCCCAGCGGATTCCCTCTTTATTTTACAGCTTAACTAAGACAGGTATTTTACTAAATGCCCATAAAGACGAGCCGCGCGAGGATCGCTGTCTAAAGCTTCTATCCATAAAAATTGATGAACCAATACCTCGCCTTTTCCCAAATGAAAAGACGCTGTATCTACTCCCAAATCAAAGTGATCTTCATGAACCGACAAACTATAAGCCATCACTTCATCAAATTCACCTTGCAAAGAAACGCGAGGACTCATGTGTTCAAATTTCTCTCCTAGCGCTCCTCCCTTTCCGAAGCTTTCGAAAAGGCGGTGATTTTTGTAGAAGTGAAAATCTCTAGAGGATGAAAAGGCCGTGGTTCCCGCAGGGAGCAAGCCCGCCTTTAGTAATATATCAACAGAGTCTGGTCGAAGTTGAGTAAACACAACCTTTGCTCCTTTTTCAACCGCATCCTTAAGGGTCTTCCACTGACTTCCCGCCACACTTTTGTATTTAGAGAGAACTAGAGGAATACCTGCCTTAAGAGCTTTCGCCCAAGCCGCGGTGTCTAAGCCATCTAAAATTTGTACTTCTGACTTATTCACCTTATCGAGCTTTTCAACCGTAAAGGGCACCTCAATATGGTCTAAGGTCTCTTTACCTGCTGTGACTGAAATTTGTAATAAATAATCACCTAGACCCGGATTTTTCAGTTTAACATTGCCAAAGCTATAAACGGCGCCCACGGTTTCGTGCTTTTCTTCAATTTTTTGAATCGACTTTTTCCCGCTTAAAATTTCAACTTTAAAGACAACATTCCCTACACGGCTCACATTTAACCAACGCAAACGCGGGGCAATATCCACCTTGTCAGAAAGAGCCCGATCAAAACCCGAGATCAAAATGCGATTTTTAAGTGTATTTCTCTTAAGCCCTTCGATCCCCTCTTTGTCTACTCTGAATTCATCAAGTAATCCAACCAAGTGATTGGCCTGATCTCTAAAACGATTTAAGAAGTAACCTGTAACCTGAGTCGAAGACATCAATGTATCAATCCAATTCGATATCTGCGAAAGACTCACCGCATTTACCTCTTTGCGCAAAGCCACTTCATCCTTCCAAATCCCCCAGCTAACGAGCTCTGCCGAAACCTGTGCCCAGCTCTTGCTCAGCGAATTCACTTTTTTGCCATGATTCAAATTTCGAGCCGCTGTCGTGTATTTTTTAGGAAGAGATAACAAATCGGGAAGCAATGTCGGATTATCAATCTGAACCAATACCTTCACATTTGAAGTTTGCCCCAGCACCGTTGAATAAGCATCTTTAAAACCTTCGGGCATTCCTACCCCTTCAGTCACCGCTTGATCTGTGCCTTCTTGAAGGTAATTTGCAAACAGGGTAGATTCCTCACCGTTAAAAAAGCCAGGCAAACCCAAGCGATGGGAATTGTAAAGTAACACCTTATCATTGGTCACTCCCATGACTTTTCCTGTATCGTTGCGCAAATCTCCATCGCTGTCAACGAATAGATTATTCATGTTAGACAAAACAGGTCGGCTGTCGTCAAAAGAATCTACGTGCTTAAGCAACTTAGTGCCATTCTCAAGCATCAACGTGCCATTGTCTGACCCCAATACCCAGATCACTAATGAGGGATGACTTTTACTTTGAGTGATCAATTCACCAATTAAATCGCGAGAAAGCTCTAAACCTTCTTTTGATGAACGCTGCATTTGAATGGGAAGATCTTGCCAAACAAGCAAACCCAGTTCATCACAGATACTAAGAGCCATATTGCCCAGAGGGGCGCCACCTGAGCGAATCGCATTAAATCCCAATGACTTTAGATGCGTCAAATCTTTGCGCAAGGTTTTTTCATCAAGATTAAAGACTCCGTCAAGGGGATCTGTTTGTCCATACACGATTCCCTGCAAACGAATGGGCGCGTCGTTTAAATAAAATTCATTTCGATAAATATCAAATTTTCTAAAGGCAAAGGTACGCTCAACCAAATAACTCTTATCAAGGGCGATCTGCAATTTATAGAGCTTGGGCTCTTCAATACTCCACTTGCTCCATTCCTTCAATTGCAAAGGCACTTTCAAAGTGGTATCTTCTTTTTCAAGCTTGATTTCTTTTTCAAATTTCGAGATTTCACCTTCGGGACCCGTTACCAAAAAGAGCAATTTATTCGAATGGTTACGCGGGTTAGAAAACTTCATTTCTACATCAAACTTACCGCTGTCGGCATCGGCGATCACATTGGCTTCGAGAATGCAACTTTTGCCTCCATTGACCAATTCTATATCGTTCCAAATCCCTCCAAAGGGAATATCGTGATAGGCGGTGCCTACGGGAAGATCAGAAATTGGAGTGCCTTCAACGCGATTGGCTGCGACAGTGGCCACTCGAAGGCAAATCAGGTTTTCTTCATCTGTCTTAAGCGCCTTGGCTACATTCAAATCAAAGCGGTTATAAGAACCTTGATTTGTGCCCACTAACTTGCCATTTAACCAAAGTGTTGTATGAAAAGACGAACCGTAAAAGCGCATGAACGTGCGCTTGGGGTTAAAACTTTCATCTATTTTGAATCGGCGAAAATAGAACGCAATAGAACCGGGATACTTTCCAAACTGTTTCTCCCAAGTTGAAGGAACTTCGGCTTCGAGTTCTGTTTCTGGGGGATTGGCATACCAACGTTGGTCAATTCCAATGTTGTTTGTGTCAAAAATGAGATCCCATTTTCCATTCAAACTATAAATCGCACTCATAAAGGATACACCTGTGGCAAGGATAAAACGCCCTGCAAATATGCAAAAAAAAAGTCATTCTTAAAGGTGGCGATTCCCTCTGTGTCAGCGAATGTCTTTAAACAGACCCCTTGTCGCAGTCCTCTTTTTGGGGAATTTCCTTTTAATTCTTTGAGGCACCTCTAGAGACAGGGTGCTAAATAGAAGAATGAATTTTCATCCACGATTTTGTGAAAATTGTAAATGTGTCCCTCAGTAACCAATAAACCTTTTTGCCCACGCCCTCACCTCTTGACCATTTAGCATATGAAAGTGCCTAAGGCGCTGCAATGTCTCGTCGCCAAAATGGCTAAAAGGGAGGTGCACTAAGGTCTTTCCACGTACCTTTGCCATCGCATTCATTCTTCCACTCGGTTTCTCTTCGGCACAAATAATCACGTGGGATTCGCGAGAATTTAGCAATGCTCCCCAAAGCAATTTCTCGGCCAACCCAAATCCCTGAGTCGCAGGGTGATTTGCAAAGGGGTTGAATGTCGGCCGAGGAGGAAAAAGCAAACTCAATCCGCCGTACTGAAGTTCAGCAATCCCCGGGCCCAGCATTTTTTCTAACTCTGCCGAAGCATAAAACGTCAACGTTGATTCTTGATCGTGTTCGGCATACCAGACCATTTGATTGGGATACTGTTCGTCGTGTTCGGTATCAAACAATAAAATCACCGTATCTGCTTTAAATCGGTTGCGCGGATTTTCTTTGACATAGATTCGCCCTTGTCCCCAATGTCGCAATGTCTCTCTCAAGTCGATCCCATCTGCCAAGTCACTAATAAAGGGATGAGAAACCGCTTGGTCAGCGTCTTCGCTCTTCATCGCAATTTGTCGAGCTCTTTTATTAAATCCTTCTATTGCCAAGTCTTCGGGAATATGTGAACACGAACGAAAAGGATTCCACTGCTTGCGCATCTGGTCTGCCGCTTTGCGAGGAATCTCTCGCCTGAGTTTAAGATTTTCATAAGAGAGATAAGGGTCTTTAAAAAGCGGTCTCGCTTCGACAAAACCATTCACCGGATGATGATAGCCTTCTGGGCTGGCTTTGAGCCATCGCTCGGCATCTGATATTTCAAAATAGGGATAATCCTTGGCCGCCTTTAAAAACTGCAGTGCAAAGCGATCGCCAAGCACCCCTTTGCAAGCTTCGGCCACATCGATCAAATCGGGTTGAAGACGACCACTTTGGCGCGCCAAGCGACGGCTGAAATCCAATACCTTTTGCAACCGATAGCGACTGCTTTTAGAAAGGGTTTCTCCTTTATTCAAATACTCTCGCCGGGTGCGAATTAAAAGTTTTTTGAGCAAGACATCAAAGCCCTCTTCAACGCCCAACAGATCCCAACGGTTCTGCTCGACATAAGCACTCAACGCCGGCCATTCTCCCAGTGAAAAATAAAGACTTTGGGGATCGTGCGGAAATGACTCTAGATTGATCAATGTATTCTCAAAGAGCTCTTCTGTGGGCTTTTCTCCTCCTTTGAGCCAATAGGCTAAAAAGGGAAGTATTTCGGGAATTCCCAGACACAAAATACGTTCACTTCCTTTGAGTAAGGGCTCTATTTCTTGATAATAACTCCAAAGGCCTTCTGGATATTCTGCATACTCTAACGACTGTTCTAAAAAGGGCAATGACCAATTTCCGGGTTCAACTTCATTCAATAAGTGACCATCCCAGCGAACAATTGAAGAGTGAGGATAAAACAACAG
>JBNKYI010000087.1:0-8782 GCA_050300815.1 Fibrobacterales bacterium | reverse complement strand
GGGAGACAGCAATTACGTTGCCACTTATCAAGGGGCACAAATTTGGTTTGCCGACAGCGCGCATCTTAGCGAGTTTAATTCTAATCAAGAAAAATATTTGCCTCGATTTGGGGGTTATTGCGCTTTGGCGATGGCTTCAGGTTCTCGAGTCGACGTAGACCCCGAAGCTTTTGAAGTCTTTGGCGGGCAACTTTATTTGCAAGCTTCTCCCTACGCCTTAAGCTATTGGCAAAGCGACAAAGAGTCTTTTATCGCAAGCGCTGAAGCTTATTGGCCAACACTCTGCAAAAAGGCTCCCTAAAAAGCAGAAGAATAAACGAAGAGACTCTCCTCTCTTTGCGAGCATTCACCGCCCCTAGCTCCAAATTGCTATTATTGTGCAAAAAATAGATTCTGCCCATTTAAGAACTTTCTGGAGCTTTTGTGAAGTCTTTTTATCTGACCACCCCACTTTATTACGTTAACGACGCCCCTCATATCGGCCATGCTTACACCACACTTCTAGGCGACGTCATTAACCGCTATCACAAGTTATTGGGATTTGATTGTTTCCTTATGACAGGAACCGATGAACACGGTCAAAAAGTTCAACAAGCCGCCGCGAAAAGAAATGTTTCGCCCCAGCAACACGTCGATGAATACAATCTGCACTTTAAAGAACTCTGGACCCAATTGGGGGTTAAGTATGATAAATTCATCCGCACGACTGATGAGGCCCACAAAGCCTATGTTCGCCAGTCGTTGATCAAATTGTGGGACAAAGGCGAAATTTATTCCAAAGATTACTCGGGATGGTATTCGGTCTCTGAAGAGCGTTTTTTTGACGAAAGCGAACTCGTTGATGGCAAGGATCCCATTGGAGGAAAAGCCGTCGAATGGCTCGAAGAAAAAAACTATTTCTTTAAAATGAGCGCCTATCAAGAGCGTCTCATTCAATACCTCGAAGAAAATCCCGAGTTTATTGTTCCTGATTTTCGCAAAAACGAGGTGCTCGGCTTTTTGCGCCAACCCTTGCAAGACCTTTGTATCAGCCGTCCCAAATCTCGCTTAGAATGGGGAATTCCGCTACCCTTTGACGAAGACTATGTCACCTATGTTTGGTTTGATGCCCTACTCAATTACGTTTCTGGAGTTGTCGATAAAACGTCGACAGAAGGAGAGGCTCGCTGGCCCGCCGATTATCACTTGATTGGCAAAGATATTCTCACCACACATTCTGTTTATTGGACTACAATGTTGATGGCTCTCGAAATCCCTTTGCCCAAGCACATTCTCGCCCACGGTTGGTGGCTCAACGGCGGGGCGAAAATGAGTAAATCTTCAGGAACGGCGATCAACCCAATTCCCTACATCGAAGCTTTTGGCGTAGACAGTTTCAGATATTACGTGATGCGAGACATGGTCTTAGGGCAAGATGCCAGTTTCACCGATGAAGCCTACTTTAGACGCCTAAACAGCGATCTGTCAAACGATCTTGGCAATGGGCTCAACCGAGTGACGAAATTGATTCTCACCCACTGCGAAGGGCGAATTCCCGAAGCTAAACTCTGGGAGGCTCACGATGAAGATCTCAAAACCTTAGCCCAACAAACCGTCGCTAAAGTTTTAGACATGATGGAATCCATTAAAATTTCCCAAGGCATTGAAGAAATTATGGGTCTCGTGCGCGCCGTCAACAAATACCTCGAAATTCGCGCACCGTGGAAATTGGTCAAAAATCCCGATCTCTTACCTGTTTTTCACACCACCCTTTGCGCAGCAGCCGAAGCCTTAAGACTTGCTTTCACTTTGTTAGAGCCTATTATGCCCGAAAAAGTCGCCGCGGGCTTGGCCATGCTCGGCACCACCTTTGGCGGTAAAGAGTCTCTCGTGTGGAACCCCAATGAGGGAGCAGAACTCAAGCCCGGTCCTCAACAGGGTCTGTTTCCCCGCATTTTAGTCGAAAAAGAAAAACCCGCGCCCTCCCCTGCGGTTGAAGTGACATCTCCCGCCCAGTTGCTCGAATTACGCGTAGTAGAAATCACTCAAGTCGAAGAACATCCCGAAGCCGAAGCCCTTTACATTTTACAAGTCAATTTGGGCAATGAACAACGCCAAGTGTGTGCTGGCCTTCGCAAATCACTAGCTCCCACCGATTTACTCAACAAAAAAGCAGTGCTATTGGCCAACCTTAAACCCGCTAAATTGCGCGGTCAAATCTCTCAAGGCATGTTACTGGCCGGAGAAATCAGCGAAGGGCGATTAACCTTGGCCAATCCAAGCGAGATTGCCGTGGGCTCTTTGCTTTCGGCAGGAGATTTAAAGGCTGCTCCCAAAAGCCAAATCAAAATTACAGACTTTGACAAAGTGCCTTTGCAGGTTAAAGAAGGTAAAGTTTACTTTGAAGATCAACTCATTGGTTTTGAGGGCAAACCTCTTTTGTGCGCCGCTCCTGACGGTGCCGAAGTGCGCTAATGCTGCCAGAGTCACTGAGAGATTTTGCCAAACTGCCCGAAGCGATACGCCTTGAATGGATTGTTCAGGGGCTTCATCAAATCTTAGGGTCACCTCCTGACCGGTGGACTCAACAAATAAAAACTCATAATGAACGCGTGCGTTTTATGGGGCAAACTCAGTGGTGTCTTAACCCCAGTTTGTCTCGCAGCGCGCCTTTGATTGATCTGCACAAAAAACTGAATCGCATTTTACACGACCGCTTTCCTGAATTAGCTCAGCAATCGACACTTCGGCAAGATTCTGAGAGTGAAACGGGCGCTTCGATCAATTGGTGGCTTTGGGTTCACAACCTGCGCAGCGGGCACAATTTGGGATCTCTAATTCGCACTGTCGACTGCATGGGATGGAAAGGTTTATACCTAAGTGGCTATACCCCTGACATCACCCATAAACAAGTCGTTGAAGGAGCTATAGGTGCTCAAGAATGGGTGAAATGCGAACGCATCGAAAATACCGAAGAGCTCCTTTCGCAAAAATTTTGGGCTCTTGAAACAGGCGCTGGCAGTTTAAATTTAAATGACTTCGAATGGCCTCAAGAGGGCATCTTACTGGTGGGTAACGAAGAGCTTGGAGTCTCTCCTGAATGGATCTTGCGGGCCCAAGGAATAATTGAAATTGAACAATTTGGGCGCAAGGCTTCTCTAAATGTCGCTAATGCTTTTGCCATCGCGGCATTTTCTAGCCGCCAGTCTATGCGATTTAAATGAATATTTGGAATATCTCATTTTGGGGTATAAATTCAAAAGCAACTCTATCACTTGAATTCTTCAAATCAACAAACAACAAAATACATCAAGAGGTAAGATATGGTATTCCATCCTTTTTTGAAATGGGGAATAACGATTGGTCTCGTTGGGCTCTTTAGCGCCTGCGACAACGCCAACCAGTTAACGCTCGACGGAGCCTCCTCAAGCACTCTGTCATCAGACGCCAATGCAAGCTCATCAACCCCAAACGTCTCGTCTTCAATTGATGGTGTTTCTAGTGTTATTGGCGGAAGCTCTTCGCTCATCTCAAACCCATCTTCATCGACCATTATTTCACTCTCAAGCTCCTCAATTGGCGGTGTTTCTTCTTCAGATTATATTCCCTCAGAAGACCGGTTAGCCAACATCACCAAACAGTGTGGCAATTTAGAGCCCATCAAAATCAGTAGTGGGGGAACTGCGGGTCATGCAACGCGGTATTGGGACTGCTGCAAGCCCACTTGCTCATGGCGTGAAAACGTAGACACGACTGCAGTGCCCTTTAGAGTCTGTAAAAACTGCGACATCAACAATCAAGAAATAGAGGCTTTTGAATGGGCTCCAACCAGTAGTATTTATTGGAGTGGCTATCAAGGAACCAAAAGTGGTTGCGACGCCAGCGGTATCGCCTATTCTTGTTACAGTCAAGTGCCTTACGCTAAATGCGATAACCTCGCTTATGGATATGCAGCGGCTCCGTCAAAAGAAGCCTGCGGCAGATGTTATCAACTCGATTTTGATGGCGGTACAAATAATGGCGCTAACCAAATCAAAGAAGCCCACAAACTTCTTAAGGGAAAGACCATGATCGTTATGGCTTCAAACACAGGTAGCGATGTCGGCAATGGGCAATTTGACCTAATGATTCCCGGAGGAGGCCTAGGCATCTTTGACGGAGGCTGTGGGGTGCAATGGGGTGTCGATGTCAATAATGAAACACTCGTTGGATCTCGATATGGTGGGCTTTTAACCACTTGCCAAAAAGAGATCAACAACTACGACGCACCTGCAGAAACCTTTAAATCTTGCGTTCGCAAAAAATGTGATGATTTGTTTGGTAACGATCCTAAAACAAATGATCTTTGGGAAGGTTGCGTATTCTTTGTCGACTGGATGCACACCGCCGACAACCCAACCTTCACTTACAAAGAAGTGGAATGCCCCCAAGAATTGTTGGAAGGTTACACCTCGACCAAACACCCCACAGCGACTCTTAAGCCCACTTGGTAATCATTTCTCTTGAGAGCACCTCTAGAAAACTCCCGAAAATTCGGGAGTTTTTATTTACACAAAAAGCGGTCTCGTTAAAAGACCGCTTTTTCATTTCATTTCTAAAAATATCAGACGATCAAATTCAATTTTTGAATTGCATTGATCAACTTTTTCTTTTCAACAGGTTTGATGATGTAAGATTCGCATCCACTTTTAAACGCTTCGAGAATATTTCCTTTATCATCAAGAGAAGTGATCATAATAACTTTCACTCCCTTCTCTGCAGAAATACCCTTTTCGGTTTCCCATTGTCTAATCTTCTTCAGCGTTTCTTGACCATCCATGTTGGGCATCATGATATCCAAACAGATCAAGTCAAAGGGGTTTTTGCTTTCAACTGCATTGACATAAGCCTCAAAGGCTTCTAAGCCATTGCTCACGTGGCGGCAATCCCCCATCTGCTCTAAAAGAAGAGAGGTGAGCTTACGGCTCACAAAATTATCATCGGCAAGTAATATTTTCATTTAAAAACCATTCAGTTACAACGGAATCTTAACAATTTGATTCCGCGGCTCCAAGCTTCTTAAACCCTATTATCTGATTTTTTTCTCTGACTTTGATTTTTTTTTTCAACTTTGTTGAACAATCGATGAAATGTCATAACAAATGAAGTTCTTCCCTTGTGAAAGTTAGGGGGTACCACCTATCTTTGGGGCAAACCGAAGGGAAGATCTATGGAAAACTACGAACTTCTTCGCCAAAAAATTTCGGACATTCTTGAAAGTGGCGACAGTCTTCAAGTACTCCGCGAAAACATCAAAGGAATACCTCCTAGAGATCTGGCGACTCTTCTCGAAGACTTTCCCTCTCGTTTTCAAGTTCAAGTTTTTCAGGCTCTTCCCGATGACGAATCCGCTCAAGAGGTTCTCTCGTTCTTAGAAGGCGATATTCTTAAGAATATTCTTTCAAATTCTGATCACAACACCATTGCTCAATTTCTCGAAGAGATGCCTCCGGATGAGGCTGTTGACCTTCTCGAAGATCAGTCGGATGAAGTTGTTGAAAGCCTGCTCTCTAAATTAGAACCCAATACCGCCTCTGAGCTTAAATCTCTGCGCAAATACGAAGAAGGCACAGCAGGTTCGTTAATGACCACCGACTTCTTGAGTGTAAAAAGTCACGCCAAGGTCAGAGACATTTTAAATATTATTCGCGATGACGAAATTGATCTCGAAACGATTGACGTGGGATATGTGCTTACCGATGCAGGTAAAATACTCGGTCAATTCTACGTTCACGATTTGTTAGGCTCGGCAGAGTCGGTCTTTGTTCTCAAATTCATCGACGAAGATTTTCTCTATGTCAAAGATACCGATTCTCAAGACGTCGCTCTACAACTGATGAGTCGGCACGCACTCTCCATTATTCCCGTCGTCGACCATTCGGGAGTTATGAAAGGGATTATCACAGCAGATGACATGCTCGAAATTGCAAGAGAAGTCATGGATCGCGATTTTTACCAAATGGCGGGAACTTCAGTTGATCCCACAGATCGCAGTATCTTTAGTCGAGTGCGTTATCGCTTTCCTTGGCTCGCCTGCACGCTACTCGGAGGAAGCATTTCGGCCACGGTCATGCGCAACTATCGAGTTGAACTTGAGCTTTTTACCTTGCTCACCATCTTTATTCCTTTTGTCGTCGGGATGGCGGGGAATGTGGGAGTGCAAAGCGCTACGATTATCGTAAGGGATCTCGTCAACAAAGGCAGTAAAACCTCTTTGAGAAAAAACCTCATTCGAGAAGTGCTAACCGGTTGGACAAATGCGATTCTCTTTGCCTCAACAACAATCACACTTTTGACGGCTGTAAGCTATGCTTTCGGATGGAGCAACCACTTGGTAGGGCTCGTGGTGGGAATAGGGCTTGCCCTAGCGATGATCCTCGCTTCTATTCTCGGCGCTTTTGTGCCCGTTTTATTCAATCGACTTAAAATAGACCCCGCTATCGCCTCGGGCCCCATAATTACAGCCCTCATTGACATCATTGGCTTGAGTATCTACCTCTTTACCGCGATCCACCTATTGCGATTTTTTGGAATCGAATCGCTCACCTCACAGGTTTTTTAACACAGATCGACAGTCCGACAAAAGAAACTCATTTTTTGCACTAAGTGGGGGAGTTGTTTTGGCCTCCGCATAACTTAACTATCTTTGACCGCAAAATTTCAATTCACTTTTGAGGGTCAAATGACTTTTTCCATTCGCCAAACTCTGTTGAAAGGCTCTGCCAAAAATTTATGTTCTGAAGGAACTGCTGTTGAGTTCATTCAGCCTTGGTACACTCCCATCGAAACAACTCCGGTAACCACTGGCATTTCGATTGGGGGAATTGGAAGCGCCTACACCCTCACCGCTTCAGCAGACACTCCGGTTATCTCTTTTGTTCCTGGGTTGCACATTACCTCAGAAGAAGAAGGCGCCATCGCCTTGCAAGACTGGTATGCCTCTGAGATTGTTGTCGAAAAAGCCCCTCAAATTCATCTAAAAAATCTTGCGGCCTTTGGGGTCGTTGTCGATTTTTACCCCCTCTTTAACGCCGAGGGCAAAGACCTCTTTAAGGGTTTGCAAGAAGGCGACGCCATTGAATCCCAACTCAAGCGCTGCCAAGAAGATCCTCATTTTTACGAAAACAACAAAAAATATTTCGCCGATTACGGTACCGAATTCAGCCCTCGTACTCAACGCCTAATCTCTGAAAAGCCCCAAGCAACTGAAACCCACACGGCTATTCTTCTCGATCACTTTGCCGGAAGCGTAGGATTGAGCACCTCTTGGCAAGGATCCTTAAGCGCTGATGTCGAATCTGAAATTCGCTTAGAGCAAAACAGATATCCCGGAGCGGATCTCGAAAACCACCTTCTCTATCCGCAAGCTCTACTCGAGTATAAAAACGCTGGTCACAAGGTGAAAATCTCTCGACGCCACTATAGCCCTATCGTCAGAAATGACCTAGAGACTTGTTCTCTGCCTTTAAATTTTGTGGAATTTGAACTTGAAAATCCCACTGCAGAAACCCGCCAAATCAACCTCGTCTGGGCTCAAGAAAACTACTCTGGTTTTAGCGTTATCAAAAAACGTCCCGGAGTTCAAGACGCTGGCTTTCTTTTGCAAAAAACAGCTCACTCCCAAGAGCACAAACTTTTGCGACAAAAAGAATTCAATGGCGTTACAATGTCTCAAAAAAAATCCTTTGGCGATTTGCAGGGACAGTTGACTCTTGGGGTTCTTGGTGAGCTCGATAAACGAATAAGCTTCACCGCCCGCCCCACCTTATACACCACCCAATTAGCCAGCACCATTGAAGAAGCTCTTAGCACCGGGCGCTTAAACGGAACCTTTGACTGTGGCGTCTACTCTGCACGTGAAGCCCTTAGCTGTGTGCTCTGCTCTTCTGTTGAGTTAGCTCCCGGAGAGAAAGTCACCTTGAAATTTGTTCAAATTCTCGATTTTCCTTCTATTGAGATGCCCGGCTACCAAAGCTCTAAACGCTACACCCATTTTTTAGCCGCTGACCCTAACGCCCGTCTAAATCAACTCATCGCCAAGGCTGAGCAATGGATTACAGATGATCTTCTCAAACGCATCGAACAAGATCAAGCTGAGCTGAGTCGAATTTTAAAATCACACTCAAGTCTCATCGGCGGTGAAAAGACCGAAAACCAATTACTCACCATGGCTCAAAACACTTTGAGTTTTATTGCTGATGCAACGGTATGGGACAAAGACCACCGCTTTCTTGTACGCGAGTGCGCCGACTACCCCTTTTTCAATTCGTTAGATGTTTACTTCTATGGATCCTTTTCGATGCTGTGGCTGAGCCCCGAACTCGATACCCAAACCATGCGCTATTTCAGCCAAGCCGTTCTCAATGAAGAAAGCACATCGCGTCGCTTCTGGATTTTTGTCAACGCCCCCACCGCCGTGTTGCCCAGTCCTAAATACGAGGGACCTCGCGCGACCAAAGGAGCGGTCATCCACGACTTAGGGTCGCCTTTTGATCCCAAGCCCGACGCTTATAACTGGCATAATGTCGCTGAATGGAAAGATCTCGCTCCCAAATACATTTTGATGATGTTGCGCAACTATACATTTACAGGATCTTCTGAATTACTCAAAGAATGCTGGCCCGCTATTGAATCCTCTCTTGATTATCTCATCGCCATGATCCCCCAAGGGCACTCTATGCCTCTAACCAACGGAACAGATGACACCTTTGACAACCTCTCTTCTTATGGAATCACCCTTTACTGCGGCAGTTTGTGGGTGGCC
>JBNKYI010000086.1:0-8845 GCA_050300815.1 Fibrobacterales bacterium | reverse complement strand
TGTTGAGTTTAGACAGCCTTGTCGACATTTGCCTTTAACCCACTGCTCGTCAGCTTCAATGAGTTCGTTTTTACTGTATAAAATGCGGGGGCCATTTCGCTCTCCCTCTAAAAAGTTTTCGACGAGGTGCAAATTTCCTCCGGGATACCAGTAGCGATGAGATCCCGTGGGTAATCCCCTCGAAAAAAATTTTTCTTTGCGCAGAGTGCCTAAAGAATCGTAGGCCTGTAGAGATCCATCTCGTTCGCCCTTGATCCAGAAGGATTTTTGAGCGAGTTGTCCGTTGGGGTAATAGCGAAGTTGTTCGCCGTGGCGCAATCCCCGCTGGTATTGATTGATTTCTCTGATTTTTCCGTTTTCAAAAAATAGACGTTGCTTGCCCTGTAAATAGCCCTTGAAATACGGAGAGGCTTCTAACAACGTGCCTAAACGATCAAAGCGTTGACACAGGCCGTGACGTTTGCCTTCTAGATAACCACATCGTTGCATTAATTTTCCTTCAGAATTCCATTCGGTCGATAGAGAGTCTTGCAGTCCGGCTTTGAAAAATTGCTCGCGCACTAAGACGCCGTGTTGATCCCATAGGCGGTAAGGGCCATTGAGAACGCCGTGTTCGTATTCGGCCTGTTGTAGCAAATTGCCGAGAGAGTCTCGGTATTCACTTAAACCCTCCAAAACAAAGAGGGTGTCTTTGCCCACAAGACGATAATATCCCCATTCTCGTTTTTCTTGATGGCGAACAGAATCAAATTGAACATTTTCGTGTAGACGGTTCCAAGGAAGAAAGGCCTCTCTTGAAAAATTTTGAGGTGAAGCAGCGCTTAAGGGCTGAATGTTCAAGATTAAGAATAGAGGCAAGATGAACGCCCCTCTGCTTTTTTTTATCTTGAAGTCATGGCCCATTTAAAAAAGTCCTTTCGTCGTGCGTTTCCATTTTTACTCGTGTGGAGTATTGTTACGGTCACTCCAGGATTTGGCCAATTTACTCCCAAACCCTCACCCGAAGTTGTACAAGTTATTTATCGGTCGAATTCGTGCTTTACCCAAGGTTTCTTTTATGAAAAGGGCTTATTTTGGGAAAGTTGTGGCTTGCGCGGTGAATCTGCATTACAAATCAGCAATGAGCGAGGAGAACTCTTACAGAAAAAGCCTGTGGCAGATCACTTTTTTGCTGAAGGGTTGACTCGTGGAAGAGAGGGGGCCTTGATTCAGTTGACTTGGCAGTCTCAAAAGGTATTAATTTGGGATGCGGCGGGACAGTCAAATCAGGTGATCAATTATCCTTTGAAAGAGGGCTGGGGAATCGCTTATAAAGGAAGAGATTATTTGGTCAGTGATGGTTCTTCTTCGATCTGGACCTTCGATGGAAAACTGAGTAAGAAATCAAAATTTACATTGCTTGATCAAAAGGGGAATCCTTTGGATCAAATTAACGAACTCGAATGGACGGGAAGTTATTTGTTGGCTAATGTTTGGCAAACGCAGAAAATTGTGGTGATAGATGTTGAGAAAAAACAAGTTGTTGAAACCTGGAACATGAGTTCACTTTGGAAATATTTTTCACCTGCTCAAAAATCAAAAATAGACGTTCTCAATGGAATCGCTTGGGATAAAGATTCGAAAAGATTATGGGTCACGGGAAAATGGTGGCCAGCGATTTTCGAAGTTTACTTACCGGGATCTGTGATTTATCAGTGAAGAAAAGAGGGAGGTACTTTTACGTTGAAAAAACGAACCCCCTTTATAAATCCTTTAAAAAAACTGGAACAGATCAGGAACAATATCTCAGTGAGTTGAAGACTTTAATGCAAGAGAATGCAAACGTTCAAGTTAATTTTTAGAAGCTTGTTAAAAACAAATCACTCTGACCTATTTGCTTTGAGGGGAATATGAAAAAAAGACAGTCGAAATTTTTGTTGAGTTTTACAGGAGTATTAACGCTGGGTTTGATGGGTTGTTTAAGTGGAACGGCCGATGGGCTACTTGATCCGAATTCCAATCGATCTAGTGATCTTAAACAGAATGAACAAGAATTGTATCGTCAATGGCTCGCAGAGCCCTATGCAGAGATTGAAGACTTTACCATTTACGACTCGACTGCGGTTGCTGATACCCTATTTCCCGACAGTGCCTATTGCGAAGAATTTTCGAAAAACATGTCTAGTGGCAATAAGTATTTTTATTACGAGGGATATAAGGATGAGCCAATTTACGTCAGCTACGAAGAATTTGCCAAGGCCTTTAAAACTTATCCCGAACAAGATCTGAAAAATACAGGAAAAATATACCAGTATAAAACATTGAGATTTGTGAATGAGGTGGATAAAGGCGTGCACGTTTATGAAACAAATGATACCGATTCGATGGTTTATAAAACCTTTTTTCGCATTCCGGGCAACCGAGAAATCGCGATTAGAAATGGAATTCTCTATGCGGACTCTTATACTCACCTAGTTGTGATTGATGTGAAAAATCCCGCTCAAATCAAGTTGTTGAGCGTGCAAGCGAAGGTCTTTACCAATTACGATTATTATTACGGTTATGACCAAGTGGATAACGAAGGTCGCTTCTTATTGGGAATAAGAAGAATTCCCGTGATTTATAAGTATTGTGGTGGACTCGTTTTCGAATCGCCAGATCAGAACGTTATCATGACTACGGATGACTTTGAGATGGCTCCTCAAAAAGAAAGTGTTGAAGGAAAGGCGGGTTCTATGACTCGGTTTGCCTTTGGGGAAAAAGCACTTTACTTTGCAGATCAACAAACGCTACATACCTTTTCTCTGCAATCTCCTGAAAAGCCTAAACGAATCCATTCTCTCTCTGTCGACTGGGGAATCGAAACCCTCTTTGATGGCGATTCGGTATTGTATTTGGGCTCTCAAACAGGAACGTATTTAGTGGATATTTCTGACGAGCTGAAACCGATATTGGCATCAAGTATGCAACACGCTCGCAGTTGTGACCCGATTGTCACCGAGGGAAATTACGCTTATGTGACTTTAAGTAGCGGTTGGGGATGTTGGAATGGATCGAATGAATTGTTAGTTCTTGATGTTTCGGATATAAAGAATCCCGAACTTTTGATCAGTCATGAAATGACTCAACCTAGAGGCTTGTTTGTAGAAAACAGCATATTGTATTTATGTGATGGTACCAATGGTCTAGAAATCTATGATGTGAGTTCTTATGAAACTCTAAAATTAATTGGCGCAGAAAAATCTCATCCTTGCAATGACCTTATCAAAGATGGAAACGAAATATTTGCCTTTGGGGATTGGGGGGCCATGACCTTTGATGTGAGCGATCTGAAAAAGCCACTTTTAACTCAAGAGATTGAGGGAAACCCCGAGAATTATGATGTTGGAATCTGGGGTGAGCCAGAGATCTTTTTCTGAGGAATGAATTTTTAGAGGTGTCCTAAAGTATTTGAATAGGTGTTTTTTAAAAGAAGTCGTCTCAAAAAATAAGACGGCTTCTTTTTTTACCATTGTTGGGATGCATTCAAATAGCACCTCAAATTCAAAAATCGAGCAACGAAAAAATCTTATACTCTTTTAAACGATCTCGTCCGTTAAGAAATTTAAGCTCAATTAAAAAGCTAAAACCAACAACCTTAGCTTCTAACTTTTTAAGAAGAGCTAAGACGGCCTCGACGGTGCCCCCTGTTGCCAACAGGTCGTCACAAACCAAGACTTTGGCTCCTTTAGGAAGAGCATCCTGGTGAATTTGCAAGGTATCTGTTCCGTACTCGAGGTCGTAAGAAACGGAGTGAGTGGCGGCGGGCAGTTTGTTGGGTTTGCGCACAGGAACAAATCCCGCTCCTAACTCTCGTGCGAGTGCGGTACCAAAAATAAAACCCCTTGCTTCAACGGCAACGACATATTCAATCCCCTCATTTTTGAAGGGTTCGGCGAGATCTTTAATGCATTGATCTAAAGCCTTGGCATCGGCGAGTAAAGGGGTAATGTCTTTGAATAAAATTCCGGGCTTAGGAAAGTCGGGAATATCGCGAATGAGAGAAATGTAGGTGTTTTTCATGGTCAAAAAATAGCACCAAATTGACAAAAGTATCTAGGTTAACTCAGGGAAGTGGGGAAAAACCCAAGACTTTGGGCCTTTTTTCTAGATTTGGATTTTTCCTCTAAAGGAGTTTTTTGTGCAAGAGATCCGCAATAACTGGCAAGTTGAAGAAATCGCAGAAATCTATTATCTGCCCCTGATGGAATTGATGTATCGGGCGACCGAGGTCCACCGAAAGCACCACAAGGTAGGAGACGTTCAGGTGAGCACGTTGCTTTCGGTTAAAACGGGGGCTTGCAGTGAAGATTGTGGTTATTGTTCTCAATCCTCTAAAAATGATACGGGAGTAGAGTATCAAAAACTCATGGAGAGCGAAGAGGTTTTGAAGAAAGCGCGCGAAGCGCGCATGGCGGGAAGTTCTCGTTTTTGCATGGGAGCCGCTTGGCGCGAGGTGAAAGACAACAAAGACTTTGATGAAGTTTTGAAAATGGTTTCGGGAATCACCGATATGGGGATGGAAGTGTGCGCCACTCTCGGTATGCTTACAGAGCCTCAGGCCAAAAAACTTAAAGAAGCGGGTTTACACGCCTATAATCACAACATTGATACCTCTGAAGAATATTACGATAAGGTCATCACTACGCGAACCTTTCAGGATCGCTTAGATACAATTGACAATGTGCAAAAAGCGGGTATCGGCGTTTGTTCAGGAGGAATTATAGGTTTGGGCGAAAGCGATGACGATCGCATTCGCATGTTGCACACGTTGGCGACTTTGCCCAAACACCCCGATAGCGTTCCTGTGAATGTCTTAGTGCCTGTCGAAGGAACTCCCATGGAGAATAATCCCAAAGTTGAAGTGTGGGAGATGCTACGCATGATTGCCACAGCTCGCATTGTTATGCCCCAAGCCATGGTTCGACTTTCGGCGGGACGTTTAGAAATGTCAGCAACAGAACAAGCCTTGTGTTTTTTTGCCGGAGCAAATAGCATTTTTGCCGGAGACAAGTTGTTGACTACACCTAATCCAGATGTCGATTCAGATCAAAAACTTTTTAAAATTCTCGGTTTGAAGCCGATGAAGGCCTTCGCGCACTCTGAAGGCAAAAAGTGCTCGCACGATCACGCCCCTGCGACAGAAAGTGCTGAGGGAGTGCCCCGATGATCGGAATCGTGGATTATGGGGCGGGCAATCTTACTTCAGTGGCCAATGCTCTAAATCACTTGAATATCAAAAATTGCATCAGCGCTGATCCCTTAGCGTTGGCCTCTTGCGAGCGAATTATCTTTCCTGGTGTGGGTGCGGCAGGTGCTTCAATGCGCGAGTTAGAGAGTCGCGGGCTCGATGTTTTTTTGCGAGAAAGTTTTAAATCGGGTAAACCTATTTTGGGAATATGCGTGGGTTGTCAAATTGTACTCTCTTATTCAGAAGAAGATGGGGGTGTTTCTTGCCTCGATCTACTTGAGGGCAAGACGGTTCGGTTCAAAGATGAAACCCATTTGAAAATTCCTCACATGGGATGGAACCAGGTAGTACACGATGAGAGTCACCCTGTGCTCAAGGGAATACCTTCAGGAACGGAATTCTATTTTGTGCATAGTTTTCACCCGGCAGAAATTCCCGTTGCCAATCAAGTGGCTCAGACGACCTACGGGAATCAAAAATTTGTAAGTATTCACGGGCAGAAGAATTTAATTGCCACTCAGTTTCATACTGAAAAAAGTGGAGAACCCGGTTTGCAGTTGTTGAAAAACTTTTCTCAATGGATGCCTTAGGAGATTGCCATGCTTACGAAAAGATTGATTGTTTGTTTAGATGTGCGCGATCGCAAGGTGACTAAAGGTGTAAAGTTTAAGGGCAATATCGACATTGGAGATCCCGTCGAAATGGGAGCTCGCTATTCGCAGCAAGGGGTGGATGAACTTGTTTTTTACGATATCACTGCCAGCGCAGAGAATCGAGCGATTGATCTTGAGATGGTGAAAGATATTGCAAAGCATGTTTTTATTCCTTTCTCAGTGGGTGGGGGAATCCGAAATTTGCAGGATATGCGAGATGTTTTATTGGCGGGTGCAGAGAAAGTTTCAGTAAACTCTCTGGCTGTGCGTAATCCCGATATCATCAAAGCAGGCGCCGATGCCTTTGGCGCTCAATGCATGGTGCTTTCAATGGATGCCCAGTGGGTGGGCGTTTCTGAGGCTTTTCCGTCGGGTTTTCAGGTTTTTGTTAGAGGAGGGCGTGAAGCGACTGCTTTGGATGCCCTTGAGTGGGCCCAACGGGGGGTCGAATATGGAGCCGGTGAAATTTGTATCAATTCGATTGATGCGGATGGCACTAAAGCGGGGTATGATATTAAACTCAATCAATTGATGTCCAATGAAGTTTCTGTTCCTGTAATTGCCTCAGGAGGAGCGGGCACTCCAGAACACATTCAGGAGGTGTTGACACAGACTCGTGTAGATGCCGCACTGGTGGCTTCAATGGTTCACTTTGAAGAGTATTCTATTGAAACAATTAAAAAAGAGATGCTACGGGTAGGTATACCAACTCGTTCGTTGTAGCGACTTATAAGACTAGACAGGGGAAGATATGCTTAGCGATTCAATCGCCTTAAAATTGTTGGATACGGGAATGTCTTTTGGGGCGGATTTCGTCGAATTATTTATAGAAGAGACTCGAGAGACCCATTTGGGTTTTCGAAATCGAGAAGTTGAAAATGCGAGCGTAGGCATTGATTATGGCATTGGTTTGCGCGCTCTGTTTGGCCAGCAAGTATTGTATGCCCATTCGAGCGATGACAGCGAAGACACATTGATTCGACTGATGAAAAACCTATGTGTAGGAAAGTTTGGAGATGTAAAATCCATGGGTGCCCTTGAGGTGCAAAGAGAAATTAATCGCCATCCGATTTTGAAACATCCTCGTGAAATTCCCTTGAAAGATCGTTTGATCTTTCTACGTGAGACAGATGAGTATTGTCGGGCTTTTTCTGATAAGATCACCCAAGTCTCAGTTTCTGCGATTGATGTGGCATCGAGAGTGCAGATCGTTAATTCTGAAGGCTTAAATGTCTCTGCAGAGCGAGTGCGTAGCCGATTCAGTGTGAATGTGACGGCAGGTGAGGGAGAAGAGCGAATTTCTGCTCACGAAGCACCTGGAGCAAGTCGCGGTATTGAGTTTTTTGAAGGATTAAATCTAGAAGAAATTTCTACATCGGTTTCTGAGCGCGCTCTGCGCATGCTCAAAGCGGGATACATTGCAGGGGCTCAAATGCCCGTGGTTTTGGGCAATGGTTTTGGGGGCGTCATTTTTCACGAAGCTTGTGGACACCCCCTAGAAACGGAATCTGTGCGGCACGATGCCTCACCCTTTTGCAATAAAATAGGGGAATTGATTGCTCATCCTAAAGTTACAGCTGTTGATGATGGAACATTGCCCAGCGAATGGGGCTCGTTAAATATTGACGATGAGGGGATGCCTGTACAGCGTACGACATTGATTGAGAATGGCGTTTTGAAAACTTACTTGTCTGATCGGGTCGGAGCAGAGCAAGTGGGTGTGCCTCGTTCGGGTTCAGCTCGTCGAGAGAGCTATAAGTATGCACCGGTCAGTCGCATGCGAAATACCTTTATCGCCCCGGGTGAAGACACAATTGAAGAAATGATTATTTCTGTGCCCGATGGACTTTACGCTCGTAAAATGGGGGGCGGATCTGTGAATCCAGCAACGGGCGAGTTTAACTTTTCGGTCGAAGAAGGTTTTCGAATTAAAAATGGAAAACTCGCTGAACCCGTTAGAGGAGCCACTTTGATTGGTAAGGGACACGAAATATTGCCTCGCATATCAATGGTCGGCAATGATTTTGCCCTTGCTGCGGGGATGTGTGGCGCTTCTTCGGGGAGTGTGCCCGTCACAGTGGGTCAGCCGTCGTTAAAGGTTGACAATATTTTGGTAGGGGGACGCTAATGGAGTCTAAAGAAATGTTAAACGCCATGGAAAAAATGGCCGAGATCGCCAAGGAAACAGGCGCAGAACAGTTTGATATCTTGGCGGGATCTGCTGAGAGTTCGGGAATTTCTGTCTTTAAAAGTCAAGTGCAAAATGTGGAAATTTCTTCGAGTCGGGGCATTGGAATTCGCCTCTTTCGCGATGGTTGTCCGGGGTATTCTCATACAGAGCGAATGACGGATGAAGCCCTCAGAGAAACAGTGCAAAGCGCTTGGGAAAATTCATTTTTGACAGGTAAGCAAAAGATGAGGCTTCCTGAATCTGTTGAGCTGCCATTGGATAAACTCGATCAATGGAGCGAACAATTAGTTGGAGTTTCTCTTGATCGTTTTACGCCTCTTTGTTTAGAAATGGAGAAGGTGGCTCTTGAATCGGCAGAGGTCGTTAATGTGCCTTATTTAGGCATGAATGTCAGCCAGTCTGAAGGGGCGATCTTAAATAGTAATGGCCTTTTTTACACGCACCGCTCTAACCTTTTGGGAGGAGGAATAGGTTGTGTCGCGAAAAGAGATGAGATTAGTAAACTAGGTTATTACAGCAAAAGCTTAAAAGATATTGGTGACTTTGACGCGCGCTCTATTGGAGCAGAGGCCGTGCGCCGTTCTATAGAGCTTCTCGGAGCGCGCCAGGTTCAAAGTGGAAAATATCCTGTTTTACTTTCAAATCGAATCAGTGCTCAGTTAATAAGCATGTTTACCTCAGGATTTTTCGCAGAGAGAGTGCAAAAAGGGCAGTCTCGAATGAAGGGCAAATTGCAAACGCAAGTCGCTTCAGAGCTCTTTACGTTGCGCAATGATCCTCATCGCAAAGACC
>JBNKYI010000085.1:0-8846 GCA_050300815.1 Fibrobacterales bacterium | reverse complement strand
CACTTCGCCGCACCCCTCGCAGCTCAATGAAGTTGCATATCCCCGGCGATTGTGTAACAAAATCACCTGCTCTTTTTTTTGCAAGGCCCCTTTAATTCCCTCTCGCAAAGGAATGCTAAGCAAGTGCCGCCCCTGGTACTTGCTTTGAACTTTCATATCAACGATACGCACCTCAGGCAAGTCGGCCCCATTCGTTCTTTGCGACAAACGCAGTTCGACCAACTTCTCATTCGATTTAAGCACCCACGATTCTAAACTCGGCGTCGCCGAAGCCAATACACAGGGCACATTTCTCAAATGAGACAAATACAAGGCCGCATCTTTGGCGCTATAGCGCGGCGAAGGATCAAATTGTTTGTAAGAAGAATCGTGTTCTTCGTCGATCACAATCAAGCCTAAACGTTCTAAGGGAAACAGCAGAGCACTGCGAGTTCCCAATAAAATTTGAATTTCTCCCGCCTCATTTTCGCACCACAGCTTTCTACGGGCCGCCGGGGTAATTCCCGAATTGAGAAAGTGAATTTTTACTCCCAGCATCTGCGAAAGCGCCAGAACACTCTGTGAAGTTAAGGCGATTTCAGGAACCATCCAAAGCACCTGCAGCCCCTTTGCCAGACATTCCTTCGCCATATGTGCCATTAAACGGGTTTTGCCCGAGCCTGTAATTCCGTAGAGCAAAAAGCGTCGACGACCTTCGTTCATTTGACTTTGATACGTTGCAAAAGCCTTTTTCTGTTCGTCATTTAAGGGATATTCTCCCTTTGCGCTCTCATTCGACGCCTCTGTTTCAAAACTTGTCGAAGGGCTTTTTACCTGACGATTAGGGGTTTTTCCTTCGGCCAAATCGGCAAAACCCTGAGGTAATACACTATCTAAAACTCGATTGGCACCCGATAAATAATACTCCCCCAACCAGCGGTAAAACTCGATATGCAACGACGAAAAACGAAAATAAGGTGAAATTTTCAAAACCTTTGAAGTTTTGAAAGAAGGAATTTCTTTTTCAACCGACAAAAGAACTCCCCAAACCTCTTTTTTGCGCAAAGGCACCTTCACCCAAAGGCCCCTCTGGGCGGGCTCTTTTAGATCCCACTGATAGGTCAAAGGTTGCAGTAACCCCGAGGGGAAACCCACGAGCACATAGGTTAAAATCATGGCGCTAAAAATAAGTATCCCAAGGATAATTAGGTGGAACCGATCAAAATATCACCGAAACACATTTTGCAAGCCCGCCCCCCATGTGGAAAATTCGCTAAATGTGCTATTTTCAAATAACGTTTTTTTTGTAGGACTTAGGTCCTGTAAATGATGTTCCAAGGAGCTCCTCATGAAAATAAGTAATTGGTTTAAACCCAAATGGAAACACCAGAACCCTTCGGTTCGACTCAACGAAATTAAAGCCCTAGATCTCACCAACACCAAAATTTTTGCGTCTATTGTTCTTGAAGATGATGAGATTGAAGTGCGCCGTGCCGCCTTAGACAAACTCGCCGATATTGACGAACTCGAAACCCTTGCAAAGCAAGTCAACGATTCCAACTTAAAATCAGAAATTCAAAAAAAGTTGGAAAATTTAGCCCTGCGACAGCTTAAGAAATCACAAGATGCCCAAGAGATTGCACGACTTTTTAGACACATTTCTAAAAGCAAATCTTATGAAGATTTAGGAAAGAGTGCCCAAAGTGCCCAAACCCGAGAAAAGGCCATTGCAAAGATTTCTAGCGAAGCCATATTGACTGAAATCGCTCTCAAAGAAACCGAGAGTTCACTCGCTTTGCAGGCCGCCCAAAAAGTAAGTAAAGAAGAATATTGGAGAAAATTACGCAAGCTGAGCAAATCTCAACAAGTTCGCCAGTGGGCAGATGCGAAGATTGGCGAAATTGAGAAGTCTAAAGAAGAAGCCAAACTCAAAGACATCGCCACAAAGAAAAAAGAAACTCTCGAAGCCGCAGTTAAAGAATTTGCCGAAAAGAAAATTCATCAAATCGGAGATGAAATAAAAACCGTCGCTCAAGCGGTCAAAAATCTGAGCAAAGAATTCCCTCACCTCGATCTCAATGCCCTCATCGCTTCGATCACGACCTATGAAGATAAATTTAACGATGAGCATCTTAAGCGTCTCAAAGAGCAAGAGTTTATCAGTGAGTTAAACACTGCCAAAGAAAATGTCAATCGCTGGCTTATTGAGTCTCAGAGTTCTCTGTCGCTTAAATCTCTAAGTGCAGAAGATATTGAGCGATTTAAAAATGAAGTCAACGGTCTAATTCCCGATTCTCTTCTCGATCAAATGAAAGATGAATACTCTAAATTAGAGAGTTTTGTCACCAAGGCCCAGCGTCAGCTTGATTTTCAGTCCAACAAAGAAATGGCCGAAGCCGAAATTCGACAACGGCAGAGCGACATTGCGACACAAATGGAATCCCTTAGCCAGCAAGTAAATAATCCCAGTATCGAACGGGAGCTCAGCGCATTAGAGCACCAATGGGAAAAAATGGCAAACAAGTTTGGCGACCCTACCAGCGAGATCATTCAGCTTTATAAAAAATCATTGCAATCTATTAAAGAAAAAATTCAGTCGCTAACCGATGCTGAGCAAGAAGACTTTGATGAACGCACCTCAAAACTCAACGGATTGATTGATGAAATTAAGAATTTGGGCGCTGATGAGCCCATTGAAAAAATCGAAGAGACCATTCGTCAATGCCATCACCAATGGAAAGAGTTTGCCGGTGAACGCAAAGAGCGTTTTCTTTCTTTGTGGAAAGATTTTAAAGACGCCTGTTCGCGCTTTGACGAGGCGCTGCAATGGAAAGAATGGTATGCTCAAAAAGAAAAAGAACGCTTAGTTGAAGAAATTCAAGAACTCGAAAAATCCGACCTAAGCGGACAAGAGCTTTTCAACCAACTGAGAACACTGCAAGACGCTTGGAAAAAAGCGGGAAATATTCCCGCAGAAGTACATCACGAACTTTGGAACACTTTCAAGACATCAAACGACGCCATCATGCAACGTTGTCAAGAATTTTTCGAAGAGAAAAAAGTTTTGCGAGAGCAAAATCTAGAAGCCAAACGTATTCTGTGCAGCGAGTTGAAAGAGTTGACCACTGAGATCGAAAATTGGAATGAGGTCTCTGACAACGTTCGCGCCCTACAAGAACGCTGGAAAGAAATTGGCCCCGTTCCTAAAGAGTTCAACGACAGTATCTGGGAAGAATACAGAAGTCTTTGCGACAACTTTTTTGCAAAACGCCGAGAGTTTCTCAAAATTGAAGAGGGGCATCGCGAAGAAAATCTTGTTAAGAAAATAGCCCTCTGTGAAGAGGCCGAATCTCACAGTGAATCTGAAGACTGGAAGCGCACCTCAAAGGTGATTCGCGAGCTTCAGGAAAAATGGAAACTCATCGGCCCAGTGCCTAAACCTCAATCTGAATCCATCTGGCAACGCTTTCGACAAGCCTGCGACCAATTTTTCGATCGACGTCGGGCCCATTACGACGAACTCGATAAAACTCGCCAAGTTAACTTTGAACAAAAAGTTGCCATTTGCGAAGAATTAGAAAAAATTCCTCTTGATCAGATTAACGACGAGACTTTACAGCGAGTTGAAGAGCTAAAAAATTCTTGGAAAAAAATCGGTCATGTCAAAAAAGAAGATAGCGATGCCATCTGGGACCGTTTCTGTCATTCTATTGACAACATCACCGAAGCCCAAGCGGGGAATGATCCCCAAATTCAAGAAAAAATTCAATCGGGAATAGAGGCTAAAGAAGCCATCATCCGCGAAGCCGAGCAACTCGCAAACTCCAATGATTGGTCTACCACGTCTTCTCGCTTACAAGAGCTTCAGCAAGAGTGGAAGGACATCGGAAGAGTGGGCACTCGCGATCCTATTCTTTGGCAGAAATTTAGAGGCATATGCGATGATTTCTTTGCACGCCGACGCGATCAATACGAAATCATGGAGCAAGCTCGCCTCAACAACCTGCGCGAAAAAATGATCTTAGTCGAACAGGCTGAAAAGCTCGCTCAGGGAGAGCATACTGACGAGGCTAGACGTGAAGTAAAAATGATGCGCCAACGCTGGAAAGAAATTGGCTACGTTCCTAAACGCAAAGCACAAGAGATTCACGATCGCTTTAATCAAGCCTGTAATTCTCTTTTCAAAGATCCTGAGGGCGATGTCCCCCATCAAGGTGATTCTGAAGAAGAAGAGTAAATCATTTAATCCCCCTTCATTGGGGGATTTTTATTTGGTTTTTTTGAAAAGCTTTTGAAAAAAATATGAAAGTTCAGTATTACACTTCTACGACCTTAAACGGTTTTATCGCTAACGAAGAGAACTCCCTAGATTGGTTATTTGCTCTAGGCGAACCCGAAAGTTCAAGTTATAACGACTTCCTAAAAGATGTTGGAGCCATTGTTATGGGATCTTCAACCTATGAATGGCTTCTCAATCATTCCGCAGAGGTTGAGGCGCAAACAGGTTCTAAATGGCCGTACCATCAAGTGACTTGGGTCTTTTCAACACGCGATCTCGAAAAATTAGAGTCCCATGAAATTTATTATGCACGTGGCCCCGTTAAAAACTTTATCGAAGAGATTAAAGCCAAAGCAAATGGGAAGAATATTTGGATTGTAGGCGGAGGAGATTTAGCGGGTCAATTTTTTGACGCCCAAATTCTAGATGAATTAATCCTTCAATTTGCCGCGACCTGTTTGACATCAGGTAAGCCCGTATTTCCTAGAGAAACCACAGGGTTTAATCTCGAACTCAGTGAAGCCAAACCCATGGGTTCCAAGTTTATAGAGCTTAGGTATACGGTTAAATACAAATAATGGCTGAAAAGCTATCCGTGTAAACAACACCGATAGCCCACTTGATAGAATTTTAAAGAATTCACTCACGACAAATGTTCGTCGATATGCGCTTGTATCTTCAATTTATCTTCATCGCTGAGGCCAGGTAAGACTTCTTCAATTTTAATTTTTGGCCAATTTCTGTGTAAGATTTCAATCTGTATTGCAAAGAGTTTACAGCTGGGGCATATCTTCTTGTGAAAATCCAGCCTAATTCGTTTCGACCATACCAATGGCTGATCCAGATTCTGCGAAATCCACTCAGTAGCCTGCAAGCAACTGATTGTTCCCAACATAATAACCATCTCCTTTTAAGTCTTTGTCGAAATCGAGTCGAAACCCTTACAATGCTATTTCACTCTTGGAAATTCAGCCTCTTGAACAAAAAATGCAATAAAATTTTCTAAGGACATGGAGCCGTTGTCACCTTCGCGGCTCTTACGCACCGAAACCGACTCATTTTCCATTTCTTTTTCGCCAACAATGAGCATATAAGGAACGTGCTTGAGCTCTGTTTCGCGAATTTTTTTGCCAATTTTTTCGTTGCGGAAGTCAGTATAAACCCTGAAATCTCTGTCTGCTAAAGATTCTTCAATTCGTTGAGCATACTCGTGATATTTCTCTGAAATGGGCAAAATCGCGATTTGATCGGGGTTTAACCAAAGGGGAAAGCGACCTTCGCAATGCTCAATTAAAATGGCAACGAAGCGCTCAAGACTTCCAAAAGGAGCGCGGTGAATCATCACCGGACGATGGCGTTGATTGTCGGCACCAACATATTCGAGTTCGAAGCGTTCGGGCAAGTTGTAGTCAACCTGGATGGTTCCTAATTGCCATTTGCGACCAATCGCATCTTTCACCATAAAATCTAGTTTAGGGCCGTAAAATGCGGCCTCGCCATATTCAACAACCGTTTTGAGACCTTTTGCATTCGCCGTATTTATAATTGCTTGTTCGGCGCGATTCCAATTTTCGTCAGAACCAATGTACTTCGTTTTGTTGCTGGGGTCGCGCAATGAAACTTGGGCGATATAATCGTCAAAACCCAGCGACTTAAATACAAACAGCACCAAGTCGATAACGCGCATAAACTCGTCTTCGACCTGCTCAGGTGCCATGAACAGGTGAGCATCATCTTGGGTAAAACCCCGCACTCGAGTCAAGCCATGCAATTCACCACTTTGCTCATAACGATACACCGTGCCAAACTCCGCAAAGCGCAAAGGCAAATCTTTATAAGATCTCTGCGATGACTTATACATCTCACAATGGTGAGGACAATTCATTGGCTTAAGCAAGAATTCTTCGTTTTCGGCGGGAGTGTGAATCGGCTGAAAAGAATCCTTGCCATATTTCTCATAATGTCCTGAAGTTACGTAGAGTTCTTTATTGCCGATATGGGGGCTAACAACTTGTTGATAGCCCGCCTTCGCTTGCGCCTTGCGCAAAAACATTTCTAGATTTTCGCGTAACTTTGCCCCTTTAGGTAGCCACAAAGGCAAGCCCTGCCCCACCTTCTGGCTAAAGGTAAAAAGCCCCAGCTCTTTACCAATGCGGCGATGATCACGGCGCTTAGCTTCTTCGAGCATCGCTTCATAGTCATCCAAAAATTTCTTTTTAGGAAAAGTTATTCCATAAACTCTCGTCATTTGCGGATTGTTCTCATTTCCCCGCCAATAAGCCCCAGCCACCTTGGTGATTTTTACCGCTTTGATAAATCCACTTTGGGGTAAATGGGGGCCCGAACATAAATCGGTAAAGGCACCCGTTTCATAAAAGGTGATCGTGCCATCTGTCAATCCTTCAATCAATTCACATTTATAAGGATCTTCTTTTGCTTTAAATTCAGCAAGAGCTGTGGTCTTGTCGACAGATTTGCGGATATAGGCGTGATTGGCTTTCGCCAATTCCTTCATTTTTTCTTCAACCTTTACAAAGTCATGTTCCGAAAAACTTTCTTCACCGAAGTCAATGTCATAATAGAAACCATTTTCGATATCGGGCCCTGTTCCAAAACGAGCACTGGGGTAGAGCTCGGCGATAGCCGCAGCCATCAAGTGAGCTGAACTGTGCCAAAACGTAGACTTTCCCTCATCGTCATCCCAAGTCAATAGCCGCACTTGCGCATCTTCGCTAATAGGGCGCGTCGCGTCCCACACTTCACCATTGACCTTTGCCGCCAAGACATTGCGGGCCAGACCTTCTGAAATTGAACGGGCCACATCAAGGCCTGTCACTCCTCTTTCAAATTCTTTGACACTGTTATCGGGAAGTTGAATCTTAATCATTGGGGTTCCTAATCGAAAAAACCGTAATCTGGCCCAAATATAGCTAATCCAAGTTGGCCTTTTCGATTTTCATTTGAGGATATTGCCCTTGCAAGAGTAATTGCTCCCAAGACCTGATAACCTCTTTGAGTCAGTGCACGCTCTGCCGATTTTAGAGTTGCTCCGGTCGTTACAATGTCATCGACCAACCAAATTTTCTGACAATTTCTAGACGATGATCGAGCCTTAAATGTGCTTTGTAAATTGTCTATTCTCTCACCCTTACTCAATTGCGTTTGAGAGCCCCGAAAGCGAGTGCGATGCAACAGATAAGGGCTAACCTTAACCTTCCACTTCTTTCCTAACACTCTGCTTATCACTTCTGCCTGATTGTATCCCCTCTCTCTTCTTCGCGATAGCGTCAGGGGAATCGGCACAAGAACGCCTTCTTCGGGAAGTTTGTAATCGATTAAAAAATCGGTTAGCTCTTCTAAGCTATTGCGCGCTCCTTCGTATTTGATTCGATGCAGTAAATTGCGCAAAGAACTTCCATACTCACTCGCTGAAAATATTTTCATGCCCTGATAACTCTGAACACAACATTCTTTTTCAATTCCGCGCAAGCAATAGCCGCACAATCCCCATTGCTTTCGACTGTTCTCACACAATTCACATTTCTGGTTGAAAAAAAGTGGACTTCGCCATGTTAATGACGAAATCAAAAATGAAACACCACGGCTCAACGCCTGCTTTTTTTTCGAGGTAAATAACGCTTTAATATTCTCTATTTTTACTGACACAAAAAACAATTCCCATCAAAGTCATACAAGTAAGCACAAAGGTGCCCCCGTAAGAAAAGAAAGGAAGAGGCAACCCCGTAACGGGCATCAATCCGAGAGTCATGGCCACATTGACCATGATATGAAAACCGATGATCGTCGCTATTCCGACGAGTAAGTAATTGCCGAAGTGATTCTTTTGTAATGTGACAATGCGTAAAATTGAAAAAAGTAAAAGAAAAAAGAGAATTAAAGCAATACTACAGCCTATAAATCCAAACTGCTCACCCAAAACAGAAAATATAAAGTCGGTGTGTTCTTCAGGCAAAAAGTCTAAATTCGTCTGAGAACCCTTCATCAGTCCCTTCCCCATAAATCCTCCACTCCCAATCGCCAGTTTAGACTGAATCACTTGGTAACCTTCTCCCCGAGGATCTCTCATCGGATCAATAAATGTAAGGATTCGAGAACGCTGGTGCTCTTTTAGGATTCGATTCCACATGACAAAAGACGCATAGGCGGCGGAAATATTGCCAACAATCATCGCGGCGATCAACTTTTTTGACACCCTTTGTTTAATCAATAAAGAGACTAACACAAAGAAAAAGGTCGCCCAAAGATACTGGTTCATACTCGTAATTACCGAAATAATCGGACTGATCATAAAGAGGATCTCAAGTAAACTCAGTCCTGACCAATAAAATCCTACAAGAGTAAGAGCGACAAACACTAAGGCCGTTGAAAGGTCGGGTTGCTTCAGAATAAGTAAAAATGGAATGGCAAACAACAATGCAGGCAAGATAAAAAGTTTAGGTTTATTGATCGAAAGTCGTTGACTGTGACTCAGCATTCTCGCCATGGCTAACAAATAAGCAATCTTCGCCATTTCAGAGGGCTGAAATTGAAATCCACCCATAGAAATCCAACGGCCCGCTCCGTGAGA
>JBNKYI010000084.1:0-8917 GCA_050300815.1 Fibrobacterales bacterium | reverse complement strand
CTTTAAATTTGAAAATAGCAACCCTTTGTGGGCTCGCTTTTTTTGGTTTACAGGCTGAAAAAAGACTGGGTATCCGAGATTTTGGCTTATTTGTTTTTGGGGCGCACAGCATTACGGTTTTGTCGAATTTATTACTGGTGCAAAATCTATTAATGGGAAAAGAACCCGATGGTGGACTTTCGGGACTTTTGTGGGCGTTGATCGCTCTTTATTTAATGCCTCCTCGTTATCGAATGCGGCGGGGTATTTTTGGCCGCTTCATTGTTTTCTTTATGAGTTTTCAAATTTTTTCTCTTCTTCTGGCCGAGACTTCAATTATCCATCAGATATTTCACTTGTTTCAGTGCATTTTGGGAATCTCGGTGGGTGTGTCTTTTTTATTAATAGGCAGATTATCAAATCACTTTTATCGAATTCGTTTGCTGATGGGGGTGAGCATTTTCTTATGGGTGATCACGCTTTACAGTCCATTTCATAGTTTGTGGCCAATCTATCAGATAAGTCGAATTTATGCAGAAAATCGCGAAGCGGGGATTGAAAAAATCAAGGTGGTGTTAAAAGAGGGTGAAGATCGATCGAGAGTCGAATTGGCTTGGCGCATATTGAATGGCCGTTTTGAGGGAATCAACGAAGAAGTAGCTCTCAACATTTTGCAAGAGGGAAATGAAACGGATAGCTACACAGCCATTGTCTTGGGGACGTATTTCCTCAGCTCAGAAAATCGCCGCGATAGCTTGGCGTTAAAGTATTTAAATCAGCTGCCGGCAGAACAGCTGGTTGATGTGGCAAACTCTAAAGCCACGATTTTGTGCGGTTCGACTTATTTGGGATTGAGAGACGTGCCCAAAGGAATGGAGCTATCGGAGAGAGCGAATGAATGGACCTCTTGGCAAAATCCCGCGTATCTAGATACTTATGCGGCCTGTCTTTCACAGCAAGGCCAGCTTAAACAAGCGCAACAATGGTTAAATCGCGCATTGTTATTACTTGAAAAGTCAGAAGACAACGAGATGAAAGAGCTTCTCAAAAAAAACCTGCAAAGACTCGAATTGGGCTTTCCTATTACTTATCCTCTGCAAGCTCTGCCCGAAATAGATTCATTGATTTCTAAGGAGTCTATTTGAAAATTTTGGTGTTAAATTGGAGAGACCTCAACCACCCTAGGGCGGGCGGGGCTGAGGTGAGGCTACACGAGATCTATCGTCGCTTGGTCAAAAGAGGGCATGAGGTTCACTTAATATCAACTCATTTTCGAGGGGCTGCATCTGAAGAAAATAACGAGGGAATTCAGATTCATCGACAGGGATCTGATCGATCGTTTAGTTTTTTATGTGCATTAAATCTTAAATCGTGGATCAAGACTTATGAGGCAGACGTTGTTGTAGAAGATTTAAATAAGCTTCCTTTGTGGAGCCCTTGGGGGTGTAAGAAGCCTTTGTTAATTCAGATGCACCACCTTTGGTTGAAATCTATTTTTAAAGAAACTCACTTATTCGCAGCATTCGTTGTTTGGTTGAGTGAGAAAATGGTAGGGCTTTTTTATAAAAAGCAAAAGTTTTGCGTGGTTTCTCCTTCGACCCAAAGAGAGCTTCACCAATTGGGAATACCTTCAAGTCAAATCAAAGTGATTTACAACGGAACCGACCTCGACTTCTATCAGTCTAATGATGAGAAGCGAAAGGCGCACCAAGTGCTTTGGCTGGGGCGCATGCAAAAATACAAGGGCCCCTTAGATGCGGTAAAGGCCATCGAACGTTCTTCAATTGCCGAGGTGAAACTTTTAATGGCAGGAGAGGGGCCTTTTCTCGATGAGGTTAAGGCTTATGTTAAAAACCGAAAGCTTAGCGATCGGGTAGAGTTTCTCGGTTTTATCTCAAAAGAAGAAAAACTTCGCTTGCTTCAACGTTCATCGCTGCTTTTACAGACCAGTTATAAAGAGGGCTGGGGATTGACTGTGACAGAGGCGGGAGCATGTGCTTGCCCAGTCTTGGCCGCTAACTCGCCGGGTTTAGTGGATAGTGTTAAAGAGGGTTACAATGGATTTCTTTATTCAGTAGGTAATATTGATGACCTGAGTCAAAAAATGGATTACCTTTTGACGAATAATCAGATTTTGAATGAGTTATCGAAGGGGGGAGTATCTTGGAGTCACCAGTTTACTTGGGAAAAGGCTGCCGACCAAACCGAAACTCTTTTGAAGGAAATCATTTGCTCTCATGAATAAGATTTGGCTTAATGTAATCAAATGGACGGTCACATTAGTGCTGCTCCTTTTGGTGTATTGGCAGTTGCAAGGAGAGCTGGCGAATCAAGATTTTTTAGACCCTCTCACTCACTTGCAATGGGGATGGTTATGGACCGCTATTGCGGTTTATTTTGTGAGTCTCATTTTTTCTGCAATGCAGTGGGCTGTTCTTCTTAGACGCCAAGGAATTGAAATCGATAATAGAAAGGCCGTGCGTCTTTACTTTGTGGGTTTATTCTTCTCTAATTTTTTATTGGGAAATGTAGGCGGAGACCTCAAACGAGTTTACGACGTAAATCAAGATTCTCAAAACCTGATGAGCTCGGTGACGGCGACCCTCTTTGATCGCGTTTTTGGTCTATATACATTAAGCTTTATTAGTCTAGTGGCTGGTGGTCTATTTTTTCTTGATGACTTTGAGTTGGGTAAGTTTTTGATGCCTTGCTTGTTGATTTTTGTTGCGTTGAACTTAGGTTTTTGTGGACTATTTTCAATGAGACTAGGCAATAAATTCGAAGTTTTGTTTCGCAGAGGTTCGAGATTTCGTTTGATGGAGAAGTATCACTCTTTGCGCAGTTCGTTTCAAAAATTTCGAGCACCGCGCTTTTTAGGGGGTATTTTCGTATTTAGTTTTTTGATTCAATCCTTAAGAATTTACACCCAAGTATTGATGGCAAAGAGCCTAGGAATTGATCTCGCATTAGAATATTATTTCTTTTTGGTTCCTATCATTGGTATAATCACTTCAATCCCCATTTCTATTGGGGGATTTGGACCCCGTGAATTTGCAGCTCAGCGCCTGATGGGGGCTGTGGGGTGGAGCCCTTTACAGGCGGTGATTTGGCAGTTGATCGGTTATATGATCAACGTATTCTTAGGCCTGTTTGGTGTGTTTGAATTTTTATTTGGAAAGAAAAAAGAGAGCCATGCTTGAGGATATACTTTTTCCACCACTAGAACCCTATCATCATTTTTTCTTAAAAGTTTCAGATGTGCACACCCTTTATGTTGAAGAGTGTGGCAATCCTGAGGGATATCCCGTGATCTTTTTGCACGGAGGTCCTGGTGGGGGGCTAGATAAAGATTATCGCCGTTTTTTTAATCCCGATAAATATCGAATTTTATTGTTCGACCAAAGAGGGTGTGGGCAATCGACTCCGCATGCTGAGCTGAGTGAAAATACGACTTGGGATCTCGTGGCGGATATCGAAAAAATTCGACAAAAATTAAAAATTGACAAATGGATGGTGTTTGGAGGTTCTTGGGGGTCGACTTTGGCATTGGCTTATGCAGTTACTCATCCCGAGCAGGTTCACTCACTGATTCTCAGAGGTATTTTCTTAATTCGTCGGTTTGAAATCGAATGGTTTTATCAATGTGGAGCCTCTCGTTTATTTCCTGATGCATTTAAAGCATACCGCGATTTTATTCCTGCAAATGAACAAGGTCAATTGGTTAGAGCCTATTATCATCGATTGACAAGCTCAGAAAAATCGATGCGAATTGCCGCTGCTAAAAAATGGAGTCAATGGGAAGCCGCCACTTCAAAACTGTTGCCCTCTAAGGCCTTTATCGACGAATTTGAAAATGAAGACAGAGCTCTTGCTTTTGCCCGTATAGAAGCGCATTATTTTGTTAATGATGGATTTTTTCCTAGCGACGAGTGGTTGCTTCAAAGAGTTGAAGAAAAACTTTCAACGATTCCCGTTTCGATTGTACACGGTCGTTACGATGTCGTTTGTCCTGTAGAAAATGCTTTTGAACTTAAAGCGAGACTTCCTCATGCCCATTTGGTCGTTTCACCTCAGTCGGGACACTCTGCATTTGAAGTAGAAAATGCGAGAGCGCTCATTGAATTCACTGAACGGCATCTCAATTAATCAGACCGGTTTGTGGGATTAAACGTGTGCTGTTAATCCTCTCATTCGAACTAAAGGGCTTTTTATCGCGTTCTTGTTAACAAAAAAGCGATCTCTTTCGAGATCGCCTTCTAAATACGCATGTAATGGTTCGTTGAACTCAACCGCCAAAGTCGTCAAAGCGGATATTTTCATCGGGAATACCAAAGTCAATCCCCATTTTTTGAACCGCTTTGTTCATCATCGGAGGCCCACAGAAATACAATTCAATATCTTCAGGGGTGTCGTGTTTACTCAGATATTGATCAATCACCGCTTGGTGAACGAAGCCTAAAAAGCCATCACCAGCGTTGTCATGGATATCTGTTTTAACTTTCCAATTGTCTTCTGGCATAGGTTCTGAAAGCACAATATAGAACTTAAAGTTAGGGAATTTTTTCTCGAGTTCCCAGAAGTGCTCAAGATAGAAGAGTTCTCGTTTAGAGCGACCTCCATACCAATAAGTTACTTTGCGGCCAGTTTGCAATGTTTTGAATAGGTGATAGAGGTGTGAGCGCATAGGAGCCATACCTGCACCGCCACCTACGTAAAGCATTTCTGCATCAGATGGATTGATAAAGAACTCACCGTAAGGGCCAGAAATTGTCACCTTATCGCCGGGCTTGCGAGAAAAAATGTAAGATGACGCAATTCCAGGGTTTACATTCATCCAACCGTTAATGTTGCGATCCCAAGGTGGGGTGGCAACGCGAACGTTAAGCATAACTTCTCGTCCTTCAGCGGGGTAAGAAGCCATTGAGTACGCTCTTTCCACTTTGGATTTATTCACCATTTTGAGATCCCAAAGCTTAAACTTATCCCATTCGAGTTGGAATTTTTTAGGATCGTCGTGCTCTTGAGGATGAGCGGTGATATCCATGTCTTTGTAATTGACTTCACAGGGGGGGATTTCAATCTGAATATATCCACCGGCCTGATAATCCATTTCTTCGGGAATTTCGACAACAAATTCTTTGATGAACGAAGCGACGTTATAGTTACGAACGACCGTAGCTTCCCATTTTTTAATGCTAAAAATTTCATCGGGAACTTTAATTTTGATGTCGTTTTTGATTTTAACCTGACAGGCTAAACGCCAATTTTCAGCCGCTGATTTACGGTTGATATGTCCTGTTTCAGTAGGTAGAATGTCTCCGCCCCCTTCGAGGACTTGGCATTTACACATGGCACAAGTGCCACCGCCGCCACAGGCTGATGGAATGAAAACACCGTGATCACCCAAGGCTGACAAAAGGGTTTTGCCTGGGCTGGTGGTCTTGGTCAAAGAAGCGTCTCCGTTAATCATAATAGAGACGTTGCCTTGAGCGACAAGCTTAGACTCGGCGAGCATCAAAACCATGACGAGACCGACAATGACGAGGATAAATATCCCTAAGCTAACTGATATAAATAGAGGATCTATATTCATTTGGGATCTCCTTTATAAGCTGATGCCAGCAAAAGCCATAAAGCACATTGCCATAAGTCCAGTGATTACAAACACAGCGGGCATACCCCTCATGCCGCGAGGCATGTGAGAGTATTCCAATTTTTGCCGAATAGCGGCCAAAGCGATAATCGCTATCCAAAAACCGACACCCGAACCTACGCCAAACACAAAGGTTTCGCCGAAGTCGTAGTCTCTTTCAACCATAAAAAGCGAAGCGCCTAAGATTGAGCAGTTTACTGCAATCAAAGGAAGAAATACGCCGAGTGAAGAGTAAAGGGCAGGTGAAAACTTATCGATGGCCATTTCGACTATTTGAACAATCGCGGCAATGACAGCAATGAAAGAAATGAACGACAAAAATTCGAGATTCATATCTGCCAATTGGGGGATATGCGTCCAAGCTAGAGCTCCTTTTTTGAGAAAAAAGGTTTGTACGAGCCAGTTGGCTGGAGTGCAGATGGCTTGTACAAAGATAACCGCAAGACCGAGTCCCATCGCCGTTTCGATTTTCTTAGAACAGGCTAAGAAAGAACACATCCCTAAAAAGAAAGCCAAGAGAATGTTTTTAACGAAAACCGCTTCGATAAATAAACTAATGTATTCCATTAGGCTTTTCCTTTCCGAATAAGGTATTCTTTTTGGCCCCAAGCCAACAGTGCGATCAAGAAGAAAGCCCCAGGAGCGAGAACCATCAAGCCAATATTAGTGTATCCATGAGCATAGGCAAAATCTGGAATAATTTGAATTCCCAAAAATTTACCCGCTCCCAAAACTTCGCGAATCGAAGAGATGATGAGCAAAATTGCCCCATAACCAAAACCATTCCCTAGACCGTCTAGGGCTGAAGCTCCGACAGGGTTGCCCAAGGCAAAGGCCTCGGCTCGACCCATGACGATACAGTTGGTGATGATCAGCCCGACAAATACCGAGAGTTGTTTTGAAATATCATAGGCAAAGGCCTTGAGTATTTGGTCGACAACAATCACCAGTGAGGCAATAATGCAAAGCTCAATGATCATTCGAATTTTACCGGGAATCATTTTGCGTAAAGCCGAAATGATAACGTTTGACAGTGTCACGACTACGGTCAGAGCGACCGCCATGGTAAAACCTGCTTTGACTTGAGTCGTTACCGCCAGAGAAGAACAAATCCCCAAAATTTGGGTGAGTACTGGGTTGTCTTCTAGCAAAGGGTCTTTAAATACATTTTTAGCCATTTGAACCGCTCCTTACTTTAGAGAAGTACTTGTTGTAGGCACTTAGGTCTTTTTCGAGAAGACGCGTAACGCCGTTTCCGGTCATTGTTGCTCCAGAGATGCCATCGACTTTGTGGTTAGCTCCAGGAGTAGATTCTTCGACATGCCCCTTGAAAACAGAGATCGAAACGAGATCGCCTTTTTCGTCGAGGATTTTTTTGCCCACGAAATTGCTTTGAAACCAATCTTGTTCGATTTCGGCGCCAAGTCCTGGGGTCTCTCCATGCTTGTAGAAGGTGATTCCCTTAACCGTGTTTAAATCTTTTTCTAAAGCGAGAAAACCGTAGAGAGTCGACCAGAGCCCTTTTCCCTCAACGGGAATGGCGAAGGCTTTGACCTCAGATCCTTCTACGTATTGATAAACGAGTAGATACTGAGCGAGTTCCTTTTCTGAAATATCTTTTATGGGTTTCTCGATTTTATTCCCTTCGCCATCGACGGCAAAAGATTTGACTTTAGATTCGTAGACGCTTTCGATTTGTTCGCTAGTGATGTTCTCGAAGAAACTTTTGACTTCTTCGGGAGTTGCCCCGGCTTTATCCGTGATTTTAAGCGCTTTTAGAATGTTTTTTTTCTTATCGACCAAAGCATTTTTGGCCTGAATATCTTTGAGACCATCAGCGCATAAGGCGAGAACCAACGCACAAATTAGGCAGACGATCAGCGCAAAGCTTAGAGCTTTGACGTTTTCTTTGTTAAACACGTGCGAGCCTCCTTTTGATATTGGCTTTCACCACGTAGGTGTCGATGAGCGGAGCAAACATATTCATAAACAGAACAGCCAGCATCATGCCTTCGGGGTAAGCGGGGTTAATCACACGAATAATGACGGTGAGAATTCCGATGAGAAAGCCATAGATGCATTTACCGACGTTTGTCGCTGCGGCCGATACGGGGTCGGTTGCCATAAAAATGCTACCGAAGGCAAATCCACCCATAACGAGATGATAGTAAAAGGGTAAGTTGAAATAGGCGGGAGCATCTGGACCGGCGAAACAGTTGAGAAGCAAAGCCATCGCAGTACCGCCCACAGCGGTAGAGACCATGATCTGCCAGCTTCCTACCCCGGTAGCGATAAGAATGACCGCGCCAATCAAACACATTAGGGCTGAGGTTTCTCCGTTTGAGCCGGGCACTAATCCGAGAAAGAGATCGTTGAACGAAAAGCCCGCATTGGCGAGAACATCAACCGCGTTGGCTCCCTTATCTGCCACTGCAACGACACCGAGAGCGGTCGCTCCTGAATAGCCATCGATCAATGTGTCTTTAGCCGCACTTACGGCTCTCCAAACTTGGTCACCAGAAATTTGGATGGGGAATGAGAAGAAGATGAACGCACGGGCTGTAAGCGCGGGGTTCAAAAAGTTCATGCCTGTTCCACCGAAAACTTCTTTACCAAAAATCACACCAAATACGGTACCCGCAGCAACCATCCAAAGTGGAATATCGGGTGGCATGGTCAATGGAATCAAGAAGCCCGACACCAAGAAACCTTCGTTGACTTCGTGATCGCGAACAGTGGAGAATATGAATTCAACGAACAACCCTGCCGCATAGGTCACGGCCAAAATGGGCAAGTAGTGAAAGGCACCGTGCACGAAGCAGTTGAGCAAAGTGGGTTCAATTCCCGTTAGGGCAAAACCTTCGGTGGCCGTGATGCTGTGCAGCTTTTGGTAACCGATGTTGTACATGGCCCAAAGCAAACAGGGAATCAGCGCCACAATGACGGTGACCATATAGCGCTTGAGATCGACCCCATCGCGAATGTGAACTCGACCTTTGGTGGTGATTTTAGGAGTGCGCAATAAAACCACGTGGGCCTCAGTCACACGCCAAAGTGTTTTTAAAATGCCGCCCTTTTTCGAGGCTTCTTCAAGCTGATCAAGGGGCTTATCAAATAAATTTCTGAAAAAACTCATCTGTTAACCTTCCTTCCTGAGCAAGTCAAGACCCTTTTCGACGATGGCTGAAAAATCAGTTTTAGAAGGACACATGAAGGTGGGCAGAGCCAAATCTTCAGGAGAGACTTCGTAGAGACCGAGTTTTTCCATGGCGTCAATGTCTTCAG
>JBNKYI010000083.1:0-8968 GCA_050300815.1 Fibrobacterales bacterium | reverse complement strand
AAAAGACATAAGATCGCGACTCATAAACGCAAAAAGCGTCGTCGCAAAGATCGTCATAAAAAGAAAAACCGCTAATCCAGCGGTTTTTTCTTTTTAGGGCGATCTGTAAGTCGTCATAGCGCAGCGTAATCAAAGCGCTGCTTTGATAGCGAGCAAAAGTCATTTAGCTCCCTTGGAGATAAATGACTAATCCATCCTCGCTAATCCAGCGGTTTTTTCTTTTTAGGGCGATAATCAATGGCGGTTTGTTGCTTCTCCGATCGTTACACTGAAGAAGCAACAAAGCATCTTGCCTACAAACGCGGCGCGTTTGCGACGGCTACGCATATCGCAGCGTAATCAAAGCGTTTTGAATTTTAAGCGATCGCAATTTTGTCAGTTTAAGACCGAACCCTCTGAGTTATGAGGGTTCTTGTTGGCTTAAACAGTGAAAACTCCCCAATCCCCAAATGATTTCTGTGGAATCGATATCATAGATCGTACGGTCGGGAAAGCAGTCTTCGAGAATACTTAGAGCGACATCGTCTTCGGGGCAATTATAAACGGGCACAATAACCTTCTCATTACAAATTAAGAAATTGGCATAAGATCCGGGCAGTCGCAACCCATTGCGGTGGATGGCATTAGGCATAGGAAGATCGACGACTTCAAGGGCCCTGCCATCGTGTAGACGGGTTTGTTTAAGGGTTTGTAAATTGTTGCGCAAGATGCTGTAATTGGGGTCTTCTTTATTGGTCTCTATTGCAGTGACCACGGTGCTTTCGTCGGTGAAGCGAGTGATGTCGTCGATATGTCCATCGGTGTCGTCTCCTTCGATTCCCGAAGTCAACCAGATCACCTGTTCAAGGCCAAAGTAGTCGAGTAGTTTTTGCTCAATTTGAGCTTTGCTGAGGCTGGGATTTCGATTGGGGTTGAGTAAAACGCTTTCGGTTGTCAATACGGCGCCTTTGCCGTTGAAGTCGACGCTGCCTCCTTCGAGAATCATCCCAGGTGTCACATAGTCGAGTTTTAAAGCCTCGGCAATTCGGACAGGAACCTCATTGTCGAGATCAAAGGGAGGGTATTTTTCGCCCCAACAGTTGTAATCCCAATTGACAATAAGGCGCTCACCTTTGCCGTTAACTAAGAAAGATGGACCGTGGTCGCGACACCAAGAATCATTGGTGGGGTGTAAATAAAACTCAACATTGTCGAGCTCGACTTTGTGTCTTTGCAATAATTGTTGAGCAAAGTCTTTGTGAGCTTCATTATTAACTTGAAGGCAGACCTTTTGATCTTGCCCAAGAAGGCTAATGAATTGAAAATAGGCGGGCCAGATTTTTGACAATTCAGGCCATGTTTCTTCGTTGTGCGGAAGACTCAACCAAGTGGCTCTTTGGGGCGCCCACTCGGCGGGAAAATAAAAACCCATTTCTTTAGGGGTCATGTCAATCACTCCATCTTTTCGTCAAATTTTGATAAGAATCCACGCGCCGATCTCGAAAGAAGGGCCAAGTCCTACGGTATTTTGCACTTTCTTTAAGGTTAATTTCAACCACTTCGGTTTGTTCTGTCACACTGTCTAGTTGTTTGAGAATTCTGCCGTAACCATTGCAAACAAAAGAGTGCCCCCAAAAGGTTTGCCCCGCTTCTTTGCCTACTCGGTTAACAGAAACCACGGGAATTCCATTAGCGATCGCATGGCTACGCTGAATGGTAATCCAAGCTTGAAGTTGCTCTTCGTGGTCGGCAGCTGGCTCGCCTTCGGCCCAACCAATGGCGGTGGGATAGACCAAAAAGTCTGCTCCGGCCATGGCGGTCAGTCGAGCCGCTTCGGGATACCATTGATCCCAGCAGACAAGTACCCCAATTTTGCCGTATCGGGTTGCAAAGACTTTGTAGCCGAGATCTCCGGGAGTGAAATAGAATTTTTCATAATATCCCGGATCGTCGGGAATATGCATTTTGCGGTATTTGCCGAGATTGTTTCCATCGGCATCAATAACTACGGCCGTATTGTGATAAAGTCCTTCGGCTCTTTTTTCAAAAAGAGATAAAACGAGAACGACACCGAGTTCTTTTGCAAGTGGGGCAAAGGCATCAGTGGTGGGGCCGGGAATACTTTCTGCCAGATCAAAGCGCTCATTGTCTTCGATGTCGCAAAAATAGAGACTGCGAAATAATTCTTGAAGAACGACGACTTGGGCGCCCTTAGCAGCAGCTTCGCGCACCGCCTTTTGGTGTTTTTCGACATTGATCTGAAGATCGGCTGATCCCTTAAGTTGAACAATGCCAACCTTAACGGTGTCGAGATGGGCTTTTGATTCCATTCAGTTCTCCTTTGGCCTCAAAATTAATTTTTGCATTTCTGACTCCAATTAAAAATTTGGGATAGATGTGATTTTTACTGCGGGAGCCACGCGAGAAAAAGGAATTGATGATTGTCATTTGACCATTGCGTAAAAAAATGCGATGACAACACCATCAACTAGGCCAGTTTGGTTACATTAGAGAAAATCTTTGGAGGGTGCTTAGGCACTCATTTATAAAACGATTCGAAAATTTTCGAAGGCATTGCGATATGGAAATAAAAGTGAGAGAGTCTTGTAACTCTTGTGGATCAAAAAACATTTCAGCTCAAAAGATTTCAACTTCTGAAATTGGATTGGCTGAGTTGAGCGCTCAAAATTTTGCAGTGACCGATAAGAATTATGGAACCTGTGTGGCGACGGTAACTTGTGCAGACTGTGGTTTAATTCAACCGAGCTTCGAATTAGAATTTGAACAAATTGTCGGCTTTTACGCCGATATGGAAGACTGGGAGTATTTAAAGACGACCGACGAGCGGGGGCGTTCGAATTTTTCTCAGGTTGACAAGGTCTTTAAGGCTTGTGATCACCAACCTAAACGGTTGATAGAAATCGGTTCGGGCAACGGCTATTTGTTGGGGATGTATCAAAAGGCGGGCTGTGATGTTTATGGTGTTGAGCCAAATAAAACCTTTGCTGATTTTGCTCGCGAAACCTTTAAGGTGAATGTTGACGCCATGGGATATGAACAGATTGATGAGTCTCAGAGGTTTGATACCTTGGTTGCTCTTGATGTCGTAGAGCATGTGGTGTCGGTCGACGAATTTATGAAGAAGGTCTCTACCCTACTTTCGCCAAGAGGAATCGCGATTGTGGTGACCCCTAATAAGTCAAGTTTGACCGCTCGGATGTTAGGTAAAAAGTGGTGGCATATCCGCCCGCCTCATCTTTATTATTTCACGCCGCGAAGCTTTAAACATCTAGCGGGAAAATATGGCCTACAGATTAAAAGAGAGAAGCAGTTTTATTGGACGCTTCCCTTGGGTTATTTAATGGATAGTGTACAGCGATTGGTTTTTAAAAGAGTGTTGCTTCCTACCCATTGGATAAAAATTCCAGTGATTATCAATACGTTTGACAGTAAAATGTTTGTGCTATGCAAAAAGTAAAACCGCGTGTCGCCTTAATTGATTTTGATGAAACCTTACTTTCAATAGACAGTCTCAAATACATATTGAAAGTTGAGGGTTGGCACTTCAATTTCGAAGTTTTAACAAAAGGGATTTTGTTGGCGATAGTGCTGAAACTAAAATTAAAATTTTGTGAGATAAAGGTGCGCAGTGCCTTTAAGAAGAAGGTGTTAGAGTTATACGCCAAACTGCCTCTCGAAAAAAAAGAGATGTATATCGCATACTTTCGCAGTGAGTTAAATCATTCGGTTATCGAATTTATTAAAAAGCAAAATTACGATCAAAAAATCATTGTTTCTGCATCAGAGTCGGGATTGATTCAAGCGGTTCTTCGAGGGGTATTAGATTGGAATCAAGTGGTGGCTAACCACCTGTCTAATTCTCGAGAGCCCTTTCGCACGTGCTGGGGAAAAGAAAAGTTAGAGAGAATTAAAAATGCACCTTTCTTTAAAAACTCATTTTTAGAACTCTATACAGATTCGAAAGATGATTTACCTTTGATGCAAATTGCTCATGTGGTGTATTGGGTAAATGAGGGAAAACCTCAAAGGTTGACGCAATGAATTATGTGAAGATACTTCTCGATGTTTATCGGCCGCTGCGCTGGTACCGAAATTTATTTATGGTCATTGGCGCTATGCTGGCCTATAAGTTAAATGCGCTAGAGTGGTCAGCAGAATTGACTTCAAATGCGTTGTGGGGGTTTTTATCCCTGTGCTTGATTGCTTCGGGAAATTATGGAATTAACGAAGTGCTTGATGCGAAAGCCGATCAGTATCACCCACAAAAAAAGCATCGCGCGATTCCTTCGGGAAAAATTGCTAAAACGACGGTTACTTTTTATTCGATTCTTTTATACGCGGCGGGAATTGGCGTGCTCATTCCCTTAGGGAATTATCCGTTGCTCTTTTCGGTAGGTCTTTTGCTTTTGAGCGGGATCGTTTACAACATCCCTCCGATACGAATTAAAGATTATCCCTATCTCGACTTCTTAGGCGAAGCCCTTAATAATCCTATTCGCTTAATGGTCGGCTGGTATAGCGTTTCGACAGTAGAGCAAATTGTGCCTTCTTCTCTGTTGCTTGCCTTTTGGTTTTTGGGTGCCTTTTTGATGGCTTCAAAAAGGTTTGGCGAAATACGTTTGATGAATGACAAAGAGCAAGAAGGACAGTACCGCAAAAGTCTAAAACACTATACACAAGAAAATCTTTTGATCGCAATGATGGGATGTATTTCGGCCTTCTCGTTTATGTTTGGCGCTCTTTGCCTAAAGCACGGTGTAGATTTGGTATTGCTCTTGCCTTTTATCATTGTCTTTATCTTGTGGTTTACCAAGCTAGCTCATGAACCCAACTCGATAGTTAAAGATCCCGAGAGGGTTTTTGAGAAAAAAGGCTTTTTTGCTTACTCTCTTTTCTTAGTTGCACTCTTCTTCTATCTGGTTTTTACTCAAGACCAATGGCTGGGGATGTTAATCTGACGTAATTGACTTTGTCAATGTTCTTTGATAGGCTCTAAAAAAGGATTTAACCAATTGGCGTGGTCGCTATTGATGCTTCCTAATGGATCGACTCGTAATTCGAGTGTGTCGATGCCTGTTAGAGAAACTTCTGTGAAGTGAAACTCTCTCCAGCTCATGATGTCAGATCGGTGTACTTGTTGACCATCGGCATAAATCTCAAAAACAACGCCATCACTTTTTTCTGCCGTATCATTTAGACCATAACCGATGCGAAGTTTCGAATATTTCTTTTGCAGAGAGTATTTCACAAAAGACTGGGCGTGTGTTCCTAAGCCGCATGAATATTCTTGCCGTGCGACCACGATGCGTTTTCCATCAACCGCCTTGTTGTTTTTGAGATGCCCCCAAGGTTGTTGAGAGGCAATGGGGCTGAGGTGTGAAAGGCAGATGTCGCGAGAATTCAATTGCTGGGCAGAGGGTGGGAATTTTCCGTAACTGGCAGTGTCGCTGTAAGCTAGACTCAGGTCATGACCGAGAAGGCTTGCTTCGGTGCAACTAAAGAAGGCAAAACTTGCGAAAATAAGAAAAAGAAAGGGGGTAAAGAATCGAAATTTTTGACGAGGTAAGTTTTCTATTCCTTTTGCAAAAAACAGGGCGAAGGGGATCAATGCGGGAAAAATGTAAATGACTTTGATGAAGTTGTAATCTCTGTACGAATAAGCTAACGAAGTGATAACTAGAAGGAATCCGACCGCAAAACTCGCAAAGACCCAATCGTGAGAAAAGCGAGGATCCTTCCAATTGAGGCGTTTTATATCGCGAAGAGTTTCGCGAGCGAATGCGATTCCTCCCCAAATCCATATTAAGGCAAAGGGCAATCCCAAAATCATAAGAGCTCTTGAATTGTGAATGACAAAGGGATCTCTAGAAAAATTGGTGCTGGGCCACTGCGAATAACGCGCCGACCAAAAACGAGCATAAAGCTGAGACCAAAGCGATTTACGAGGCTCATAGGCATCGGTCTTTCCGTGAATCAGATAGGGTGTTTTAATTAAGCCAATGGGGTGAAATGAGAAATAACCTTTGAAGATAGACGAGATACCTGCAGAGGTTTCGAAATCTTCGGCAAAAAATGAAGGTGCGGATTTGGGATGACTATTGGTGGCTAGAAAATTTCCGGTGTCTTCAAGATTGTTTAAGTAGCTTCCTAGCGTGAGCGTTGAGGTGAGGGATAAAAGTAGGCCGGCAGAAATGGCGATCCAATAGCCCTTTTTTTTAATGGGGTGTTTTTTTAAAGAACGCAATAAAAATAAAATGAGTAAAAAGAAAGCTCCCAATGCAACAGGAAGCCCAGAGGCTTTGGCTATGGGGGCGAGAAAAAGAAGAGGGGCAAGCCCCCATGCGATGGCTAGAGTGGGTTTTTGAAACAGGCGGCAAAGCAAGTAAATTAGTGCGCTAGAAATGAGGATGATTAGAGAGTCGTTAGTTACTTGTGCATTGATGTAAATGAATTTGGGATTTAAAGCGATTAAACCAAAGGTTAAAACTTGGGCGAATGGGCTTAGAGGATAAAGTAAAAGCGTTTTATAGAGAAGCCATAGGGTGATCATTCCCATAATGCAATTGAAGAGTGATAGAAATCGCAATCGCAGATCAAAAGATTGAATACCAGTGATTTTGAACGACTGAGCACCAAGGTAGTGATAGAGTTTGGGTTGATAACACTGCCAGCAATTGTTTAATCGAGTGGGTAGTTTGTTTTCGATTCTCTCCATCACTTCATAGTGATTGTCATTTGCCTGAAGGTTATACCAAGCAACTTCTAGCCTCAAAACGCCAGCTAAAGTAAAAAGTGCAAATGTGATGATTTTTAAGGCATGAGAAGAGTTTAGCATCAGAGATCTCCAAAATCTGTCGAGTAAATAATAACTATGTCTCATCATAAATTGAAATGAAGCAGGTGTCCTTGATAAGAACCCAACTTGCGCCCTGCTCATTCGCGTTCAGTACCCATGAAAAGAATGAATTTTCATTGACGGTGTTTATGAAAATTGTAAACCGGCCCCTTATAAGAGTGAGAACACTATACGTGTTTAAACATGGTTTGTTTTGGGATTTGTTGCGCGAATGCGTTTTAACAAAGTGCCAAGTTGAAGAATGTGCGAATCATCACTTGGTGACTTTTTTTTTCATATAAAAGAAATTGAACTCTTGTATTCTTTTTCAAAACTTTATTAAGTTTCGCTTTTTCATAATTACCTAGGAGAGACTTTTTATGAAAATTTTTACCCGACTTACCCCAGCTTTGGCTTTGGGTGCTCTGTTTATTGGTTGTGGAGCCGACCTAACTGAGACTAGCAATACGGATGCTCAAGTTAAAGGTTCTATTCTCTTTGTAACAAAAGACTCAGAGACTGGCGCAACCTTAGATTCTGTTTCTTTTGTTAGACTACAAGACGGAAATGATAAAGTAGTGATGACCGATTCTGCAGGTCAGGTGATTTTTAAAAGCCTTGATAACGGAGATTATCTGTTTGAAGTTTCTAAGTCAGGCTATGCGACTCTTTGGAGCGATGTCAGCTTGAACTTAGAAAACCAAGATTCTGACGCCCCTCGTATTTATGATGAAGTGGTTCCTCTTTCTATGTATGAACTTGGCGCTGAAGTTGGCGGTAAAGTTTATTATGTCGACAAAGATGGTAACAAACAAGTTGCTGCTGGTGCTGCTGTTGAGTTGACTGTAAGCAGTATCTTTAAGAAAAAACTTTACACTGCAACGGCTGACTCTGTAGGCGTTTATTCTTTCACAGATTTGCCTGAGAACGTAAGTTACACCATCAAAGTACTTAAATACACAGATGCTGACGATATCGTTTACAATACGTCTTCATTCTCTGTTAATGGTGTAAAAGCCGGAGAAACTCGTACACTGAACAGTGTTTCAGTAACGATCGACGCAAAACCTTTCGAAAGGTTGTCAGACAACCTTGATGTTCTTAAAGAAAGTGATTCTATTTCAATCAAATTCTCTGAGCCCGTTAACGTTTCAGCCATCGAAAAAAATGACATGCGCGTACTTTTGAGTGGTGATCTCGTTGCCGCTGACTTTAGCTGGTCTTCAGATAAAATGACGTTGACCGTTAAAACCGTTTCAGGCAAATGGAAAAATGGAAGCACTTACTCGTTGGTGCTCGATTTACTCAGTGCTGAAGGTGACGACTACACTTCTTCAGAAAGCTTCTCAACCAAAACATCAGGAAGCTTAGCAGACATCGCTGCGAGTGCAATCACTTATATCGCTTATGATACCAACGAAGTGAATGCGGATGACAATTCAGTGACTCTTTACTGGAACGAAATCGCCAATGCCGATGGTTATGAAGTTTATGTTAAAGATTACTCAGACTCAACCTTTAATTATGTGACATCTTCAACAGATACAGTTGCTAGCATCAATACCAATGGCTTGTTCACAAAAGGTCGTGATCTTGAATTGATGGTTGTCGCTTATAACGGTACCAGCAGAGCTTCATTTGCCACCGCAGGTGTAAAAACCCTTAAAGACAATGTGGATGCAGCTGTAACCAATGAAACAATACCTACTACGTTTAATGGTTTCGACAATACTGGAAGTCTTCCTGACACCACAACCTATACCGTTAGTTTTGATAATGCTATGGATACCACAACTACTGCAACTTTGACCGCAGTAAGTTCTTTGAATGGCTTGCTTAGCTTGGGACAAAAGTGGAAAACCAAAACATTGCTTTACGTCTATGTTATTGTTCCTGGAATTGATGCGTCTGCCGCGACTGGTAGCGCAAAAGTTGACTTGAGCACTGTAACTGATGAAGCAGGCAACCCTGTAAATAGCGCAGAAGATACTTATCAAATTACCGTTGAGCCCTAAGGCTTAAGGTAAACTCTGATACTTTTTAGAGGCGGTCTCACATGAGACCGCCTCTTTTCTATATTTCAGCGGGAAATTTAGAGAGGTAAATCATTGGCCCAATTTTTGATTAGTCACT
>JBNKYI010000082.1:0-9049 GCA_050300815.1 Fibrobacterales bacterium | reverse complement strand
TATCAAAAGATAAATGTCATCAGGTATTTTGCAGTCATTGGGATCTTCGGTTGCAGAATTTTGAGGCCTATGCATATAAATCAACAGAATCTTTTTCTGCAGAACTCTTTATCTCATTTTGGGAATCATTGGTATTTGAATTTTCATTGGTCGATGCGGCATTATTTTCTTTATCAGGTTCGACCTTTGCCAGAGCTTCATCTACTCGGTTCATATAGTCGCTAATAACTCGAGAACTCATGAGTCTAGATTCATTGATTTGGTTCAACAAAGAAGGTGATAAAATAAAAGATTGATTCTTAAATTGAGGTAAAAGGCTAAGTGACTGACTCTTCTTAATGTCTAATTGCATTTTTAAGCCTGCGAGTGAGGTCGAGCCCCCTTCGCTGCGCGCAACTTGAATTTCACTTAAAGATACCGACACTTTGCACCTCTTGACTGAGAAAACAAAAAAGCAGAGACCATTAACCTCTGCTTTAGATATCGGAAAACTTAAAGGTTAACTTTAAGTTTTATCTCAATTTTTATTTGTTTATTTGCGAACCTGACCATTGCCGCGCACCACCCATTTGTAAGTACACAAACTATCAACACCCATAGGGCCCCGAGCGTGCAACTTATCCGTAGAAATCCCGACCTCGGCTCCCAAACCATACTGCCCGCCATCGGCAAAGCGAGTCGATGCATTAACCATCACCGATGAACTGTCTACCGAAACAACAAACTGATCTTGCACTTCGGCGTTTTCGGCGACGACGGCCTCGGTGTGCCCCGAGCCGTATTTCTCAATGTGGACAATTGCCCCTTCAACCCCATCGACAAGGGCAACAGATGCGATCATATCGAGAAATTCTATGCCATAGGGATCAGAATCCGACCGTTCTACTTGAGAAAATCGGGCGGCAGATGCTGAATTTCCAAGCAACTTCACACCCTTTTGAGCAAGTGCTCCAACCACCGCATTTTGAAAATCTTCACTTAAATGAGTGTCGAGCAAGAGAGACTCCATCGCATTACAAACTCCCGTGCGCTGTGTTTTTGCATTCAAAACGATATCGAGGGCATGGGCGGGATTAGCGCTCTGGTCAATATAAACATGACATACTCCCTTGTAATGCTTGATCACGGGGATCCGAGAATTAGAGACCACGTATTGAATTAAGCCTTCGCCCCCTCTGGGAATTACCAGATCGAGTTCTTTTTCTTTGAGCAAAAGCTCACTGACCACCGCTCGATCGGTTTGATCAACATAGAGCACCGCGTCTTTGATCAACTCTACTCTTTCAAGACATTGACGAACAACATCAGCCAACAATTTAGAGGTATTTAGAGATTCTTTCCCCCCTCGCAAAATCACCGCATTACCCGATTTTATGCAAAGGGCCGCGCCGTCGATAGTGACATTAGGGCGACTCTCATAGATAAAAAGGATGGAACCAATGGGCACAGAAACCTTAGCGATTTTCAGTCCTAGCTCGGTGGTGGCTTCGTCAAAAATTCGACCCACAGGATCTTTAAATGCTGCAATTTCTTGCACACCTTTAGCCATGGCTTGAATGCGCTCAGGAGTCAAGGTCAAGCGATCTAACATCGCCCCACTGAGCCCCGCCGCTCTGGCGTTGACCAAATCTTTTTCGTTAGCCTCTAAGATTTCTTCAGTGAGAACCTTTAGAGTTTCTGCAATTTCAATAAGCGCTTCATTGCGTTTGGCCCCACTGGCCAAGCGCAGAGCAGCGGCCGCCACTTTAGAACGAGAGGCCAAGTCGTTGACGTATTCTTGTATCATGATAAAACCACCAGGTTGTTTCTATGCACGACAACTCGAGCTTTCTTGTCGAGTTTTTTTCGGTCGATATCTTCTAAACTTAATAATTTCCTCAAGGCCCCCGAGTCGTGATTCGACGCCCCCCGGGCGATCACTTTTCCGTGCGAATTACGTACTTCAAGCAATTCTCCCGAACGAAAATGACCGTGTAGACCAACCACACCCATTAAGAGCAAACTCGAACCATCTTCTTTAAGAGCCTTTTGAGCACCCGCGTCGATCTCAACCCAACCGGCTGGCTTAGACACAAGACCTAACCAGCGTTCGCGGCTAGCAACCCGTTCCCCTGATCCTCTAAAAAATGTTCCCGCCGTAACGCCTTCAAAAAGTTCGTGAGGAAGCACCTCTTTGCCATGAGCTAAAATCGCCGAGCATCCCGCCGCAGTCGCCTGTTGCAAGGCCGCGAGTTTCGTTTGCATTCCTCCCGTTGAAATTTCAGAACCCTTTCCCCCTTGGGCCAAATCCAAAACATCTTGGGTTATTTCTTCAATTTCGGGCAAAATGATCGCGTCTTTATGAACCTTTGGATTTTTATCATAAAGACCTTTTTCATCGGTAAAAATGATCAACATCTGGGCCTCTAGAAACTGTGCCACATCCGCCGAAAGTTTATCGTTATCGCCCACTTTAATTTCTTCGACAGCAACCGTATCGTTCTCGTTGATGATGGGAACCGTTCCCAATTCAAGAAGCGAATTAACGGTTGCTTTGATGTTCTTATAACGATCTCGATTTCTGAAGTCTTCTGCTCCGAGTAAGACCTGACCCACGGCGAGTTGGCAAGAGTCAAAGGCCCTGCGGTAAGCATGCATCAATTGCACCTGCCCAATCGAAGCGCAAGCTTGTATTTTCCCTAAATTTGCCGGGCGTCTTTTAAGACCTAAGCTCGCCATTCCCGCCCCCACAGCACCCGAAGAAACCAATACCACTTCGATGCCTCTGCCTTTGAGTATCGCAATAGATTCTGCCAATTTTTGAATGTAATCGATATCGACCCCACCATCATCAAGATGCTGAGCGTGGGTTGAAACCAAAAGCTTCGAACCCACCTTTATCACTAGGCGATGTGTTGCCGCTAGGGCCTTTGAGCGCAAACCGCTCATCATTTCAACATTTTTCTTCATGGCTCAAAAATAACCTTGCTGCGCCTTCCTCGGAAATAATTTCAAATTCCTTTCCAAATTAGTTTAGACCCCAAATCTTTATCCTTTCTAAGGACTTTACCCTTATTTATTTCACTTGTGAACCCTTTGGCTCGTCTTTAACGATGTGCGCACTTTTTTCATCATTGCAAACGGAGTTCTTTCTCTCTCAGCGAATTCGGCAGAGTCGATTCACACTTCTCTTCTCGACACCTTCTCTTTTGCAGAAGAGCTCGCCTCTATTGACGAATTTTGCGAAGAAATTGAAGAGCGACAATGGATTTCGCTTCTTGAAGAATTTCCCGAACAGTTTAGAGATCTCGAAGAATTTTGCGATGCATACACAAAAGAGCAATTAACCGCTCGTCTTCTCGAATTTCGTTTACACTTAAAGGCTTCGGGCCCCGCAGACACCTTAAAAGTGAATCACCTGCTCGACAAAGCCGAAATTCGTTGGAACGACCCCGCCTTTACCTTGCGCGGCTGGATTCGTCCCAGCCGCGCAATCCCACCCCGACGCACACAGAGCCAGCGTTTGCACTTTGAAGCTCGGGGTCTCGAAGCCGTAGTAGGAAAAAATCGGTGGAATTTTTTGTCTCAAGCCCGCACTTTACCCGAAGTTTACCGCATTACCCTTAAGCCTTCGCGCGGAGAGATTTCTGCGGGTGAATTCACTGACAGCGGTTCTGTTTATTTCTTCAATGATCTTATGCTTCCCCTTGAGTTTAAAACGCAAATGGGAGTTCTATTTAAAGACAAAATCCCTCGCTATTTTTCTTTTTCTTCGGCTCTCAGCGAAATGGAATTCTGGGGTGTTGCCTCTGCCCATCTCGACTCCTTTTTGACCGGTTACCGCTACTCTCTGCAACGCAACACGCTTTCTAGTCTGCGCCTGCAACTTTTTCAGACGCTGCAAAAAGGAAGAATAAATCCCCGACTTTTTTATCAATCTTCATTTTCTAAAGAAAAAATTTGGAGTCTAGAAAGTGGGTTTCGAGGAGCTCAGCGCCTAAGTTTCTGGGAAGTCGAGGCCCTCTGGCGCTTTCGTCAATCCTCTGATGCTCAACGCGAAAATTTATGGAGTCTTTGGATTCGCCCCATTCTTTTTCCCCTTCATTTCGAAACACATCGCTACAGCAAAGGCTCTCAGCGCTCTCGAATCACCCTTCCTTTTTCTGCGCTTAAAAAAACTTCGGGCTCTCTCTTAAATGCCTTAACCCTTTGGGGGCAAATCACTCATTCTCGCCAATATTCCAAAAATTCTTATTCGCAACAATGGGGATCGAGTTATCACTATTCATCCCCTCTTTCTTCTTTTTTGTGGAAAGGGAGCTGGGATTCGAGAAACCGCAGCTCTGTAAAATTAAGCGGCCTCTGGAGTTTTCGCTCAGCAACACAAAGGGCGCCAAACTCTAATGCCGAAACGATTTGGCTTTCTCAAATCCGCCTTGATGGGATTTTCACCCCAACCGGCAAACCCCAATCCTTTTCTTTTAAAATCGTCCTTTCTATCTAAAGATAGGGCGACCTCTAAATTAACTTTACCAATGCCTCTCGTTTCTGAGCCCAGCAAAGGAAGTCTTGTGTCTAAACTAAAGTCAACTCTCGTTTCTCTCGCCATCACCGCAATAGGGCTAGGCCTGAGCGCTTGCTCAGAATCTAATCCTACCTCACAAAGTGAAATCCCCGCCGTCTCTTACAGTCGAGTCGAAAAAATCGAAGAACTCACCCGAGAAGAAATCGTTGCACTCCTTTCTCAATTTGGTGTTGATAATCCTCAAGCCTCTATTCTTTTTCGCTACGGCGCGGCCATGTATGCCATTGATTACGAAACCCAACTGCCCGATGGAACCTCAGTGACTGCCTCGGGCACCTTGACCTTACCGGTAGGGGCCACCACTCGCCGCCCTTGGTTAAGTTACCAACACGCCACCTCGTTTAAAGACGACGATGTCAGTAGCGTAAAAGGCGCTGAGTCTGTCGATGGGATTGTCGCTCTGCTCACCGCGTCTCTCGGGTACCTAACCGCAGCTCCCGATTATGTGGGTTTCGGAACGTCAGCAGATCTAGACCATCCCTTTGTTCATCAGAGCTTGGGGCGGCACAGTCGCGATTTTCTCAGCGCAGCCTATCAAATCGCCGACAGTCTTGATGCCCTCAGCTCAGACTCTCTATTTTTGATGGGATACAGCGAAGGCGGATACGCCACCTTGGCCTTGCAGAAAGAACTGGCGACGAATCCCACCAAACCTCTGACTCTTATCGCCAGCGCCCCCATGGGAGGACCTTACGATCTCAGTGGAACCATGTTTGACTACATGATGACCAGCGACTCTCTACCCTACCCCAGCTATCTTCCCTTTACGCTAAATGGATACCACTCGTTATCTCCTCTTTGGGATAACGCGCATTCTCTCTTTAAAGACGAGTACGTCGCACTCATCGATACGGGGTTTAACGGTAGCCAATCAGGTTCAGAACTCAATCAACTGTTGCCTTCATCTGCCGCTCAACTTTTCACCGATAGTGCCTATCAGGCGCTCATAAGCGACAAAGACAACCTCATTCGAAGCGCCCTCAAGGCCAATGACCTAATCGATTTTGTTCCTAAAGTGCCCACTGCTTTTTTTCATTGTACCGAAGACGAAATCATCCCTGTTGAAAATGCGCGGATCGCCTTTGAAAAAATGCAAACCGCTGGGGCTCCTGTCGAGTTGATCGAAAAAGATTACGGATCTCACGTGATTTGCGGAGGACAAATTCTTTTGGACGGTATTTTCTGGTTGCTTAAGTATTAAAAGCCCTCTGGGTTACAACCTTGTTTCCCTCCTCCTATTCCTCCCCTAAAGTGTGTTACATTTAAGAGCTCGTGCTATTAATGGAGATCTTATGGAACAGGCTAAATGGATTGGATTTGACCTGGGCGGAACGAAGATGCTCGCCGCTATTTTAAATAATAAAGGCGAAGTCATCGGTTCGGCCAAAACCAAAACCGAAAGTAATCTGAGTGAAGGCGAATTGCTAAAAGGGATTATTGACACCCTTTCACTCGCCCTAGATGAAGCCAATGTTCAGATCTCTGAAATTAGGGGAATGGGAATGGGCGTGCCGGGCCCCGTCGATAAAGACGGTGTCATCATTAGTGCCCCCAATTTGGGATTGAGTCACTTTCCCTTGGCGCAAAAGCTTTCTGAAACCCTTAAATTCCCTGTTTTGGTTGAAAACGATGTCAACGCCGGCACCTATGGCGAATATCGCTTCGGCGCCGGGCGCAAATACAAACACATCGTCGGTGTTTTTCCCGGCACAGGAGTCGGCGGCGCCGTCATCACCGATGGCGTGTTGTTGAGAGGCGCCCGAGGTTGTGGAGCCGAACTAGGGCACATGATTATACAACTTGATGGCCCCCCTTGCGGCTGTGGTCAATACGGCGATCTCGAAGCCCTTTGCAGTCGAAGCGCCATGGCCAAAGAGGCCGCCGTTCTCGCGGCAACTGGCAAGTCACAAACCGTATTTGAAAAAGCCGGTACCGACTTTAGAAAGATCAAAAGCAGCATTTTCAAAAGAGCTCTTGACGCCAAAGAACCCCACATGGTTAGATTAATTGACAGAGCAGCGCACTTCTTAGGAATCGGCTTGGGGAATTTTGCCACAATTTTTGATCCCGAAGTTTTTATTCTCGGTGGTGGAGTCGTTGAAAAACTCGGCAAACACTATGTTCACGAAGTGAAAAAATCTATGGTAAAGCACTCGATGAATCCCTTCATCAAAGAAATACAAGTCGTTGAAGCTGAGTTAGGAGACGATGCGGTTTTTAAAGGCGCTCTTGCCCTTCTCAAAGACAAACTTGAATTGAAGAATGTGAAATGATTTATGAGTGACCTTCATTCAGTTATTGAAATAGGATCGGATTCCATTCGCATGACACTGGCCGAAATCAGCGGCCCGAGCAAATGGAAAGTCATTGATCGGGCCGAGCGCCCAGTATCTATCGGCAGAGATGTTTTTCTCAACGGCCGAATATCTCGAGAATCTTTGTATGAATCTCTACAGATTCTCGCAACCTTTCAAGAAGCTCTTGAAGGTTATCAGGTTAGACACGAACACATTCACCTCGTCGCCACTTCGGCAGTGCGCGAAGCCCGCAACCGCGAGATATTTCTCGAGCGAGTTCACAACAAGACGGGTCACAACATTCAAGTGATTGAAGGGGTTGAGGCCACTCACTTGACTTTTTTAGGTGTAGAAAATTCTCTAGCACTTGTTTGGGGCAAACTCAAACGCAGCATTTCTCTCATTCTCGAGGTCGGGGGAGGATCTACTGAACTGATGATCATGAACCGGGGCAAAATTGTTTCAGCATTTACGCTGAACATTGGCTCTGTTCGCTTCATTCAACAAATTGGGGCCAGTGGTCGCAACGGATTTGAATACGCCCGACTACTCGAAGATTATTTGCAAACCACAATACGTCAGATTCAAGCCGATTTCGATTTGCGCAAGGTCAAGCACTTTATCGCCGTCGGCACACTCGTTGGTGAAATCGGCAAAAACTTTCCCTCTCTTTCAAGCTTCGGGCTTCACCAAATCAACTTAGAGACCCTCGACCTTTTAATTCAGAAGTTGCAAAGCATGGATCTTGAGCAGATTGTTTTTGAATACAATCTGCCTATTCACGAAGCCGAAACACTGCTTCCCACGCTGATGATCAACCGACAATTCTTGCGTTGTTGTCAGTGCAGCAGTCTGCAAGTCACAAATACGACCGTAAAAAATGGTATTCTACAAAGCTTAAGCCTCAATGGAGAAGTGCTCGGCTTTTCTCCTACGCTCAGCGAGCAGATTCTCGCTTCGGCCAATGCTCTCGGTGTTAAATACCACAACGACGTCGAACATTCTCAACACGTGACACGCCTCGCTCTTAAAATCTTCGACGAAATGGGAGCTGAACACGGCCTAGGTCAAAAGCAACGCATTTATCTTGAAGTCGCCGGTCTATTGCACGATGTTGGCAAATTTATCGGTCATTCGAGCCACCACAAACACGGCGAATACATTATTGCCAATTCACAAATATTTGGCCTCGATCGACAAGAACATCGCATTGTAGGTAATATCGTGCGCTATCATCGACGGGCCATGCCCATCGACCGCCATATGCCTTATGTTTTCTTCGATTCAAAGTCAAAGATCACCGTCAACAAACTCGCTTCGATCTTGCGCCTAGCCGACGCTCTCGATCGCGGCCACAATCAAAAAATCAAAGACATTGTTATTTCTCGTTATGAAGAACACCTCACCCTTATCGCTCAATGTGATTCGGATATTCGCTCAGAACAATCGGCAATCAGTCAAAAAAAAGAAATGTTTGAAGAAGTCTATGGGCTTAAAGTTCGCCTCGTCGTTTACGAAGGCAAAAGGCTAAGAAAATAATCAGAGGACATATGAATATCAAAAACACCTCCACCTTCTTTAATCGCGAACTCAGCTGGGTCGCATTCAACCACCGAGTACTCGACCAAGCTCTCGACCCTAAAAAGCCCTTATTAGAACGTTTAAAATTTTTAACCATTGTCAGTTCAAACTTCGATGAATTCTTTATGGTGCGAATGGCGATGCTCGCCACCGCAAGGTCAATGGGGATTAGACACAACTGCCCCTCAGGTTTAACTGTGAGTCAACAGATTCAAACACTTTCTGACGAAATTAGAGAAATTGTCGCTCGCCAATACGAATGTCTGCAAAAAGAAATCTTACCTGCCCTTGCAAAACACGGCTTAAAGATTCTCAATGTCTGCGACCTCGCGCTTGAAGAACAGAAGATCATTAGAGAACACTTCGAAGACGCGATTTTTCCTGTCCTCACTCCGCTAAAGGTTGAAGAAGAAGGAAAGTTCCCCCTTTTCGGCAATCGGGTATTGCATCTCATTTTTAAACTCAAAAACAATAGCTCTAACGAAGAACGCATTGGCATCATTCCCATTCCCAATAACCTCGATCGCCTTATTAGACAACCCTCTTCTGACGGACAATTTCACTTTCTACTCATTGAAGACATCATTCTCACCTTTGCCTCAGATCT